>NZ_JAQMTY010000173.1 GCF_028330765.1 Spirulina subsalsa CS-330
GATGTCCACGGGGGGAGCTGCGATGAAGGCAATGATGAAGCAGGTGGTGGCGGTCAAGAGGGTGGGGATCATCAAGACACCAAACCAGCCCACGTAGAGGCGGTTGTTGGTGCTGGTGACCCATTGGCAAAAGCGTTCCCAAACGGAACCGCCTTGTTGGGTTTGAACTGTAGTAGTCATATTCAGATTATTGCTTAACTGAAATTTACGGGTATCCGGAAAATAATGTGGATAACCTACCGCCCATTATAAAGAAATCATTGCGAATTGTAAAGGGATCGCTGGGAATTCTCAGAAATCAACCGGGGGGCCAGGCCATGGCGCGGCCGCCTAAGATGTGAAGATGGAGGTGGTCTACGGTTTGCCCACCGTCTTGGCCGTTGTTGATGACGACGCGATAGCCGTTGCTTAGGCCGGCGTTGACGGCAATTTGGCGCACCATGCAGAGCAGGTGGCCGAGGATTGCGTGGTCTTCGCTGTGGGAGTCCGAGAGGCGGGGAATCGGTTTTTTGGGAATTACCAAGATATGGGTGGGGGCTTGGGGGCTGATGTCGTTGAAGGCAAGACAGAGGTCATCTTCGTAGACGATATCGGCGGGAATTTCGCGGCGAATAATTTTGCCAAAGATGGTGTCGCTCATGGCTGGTGGGGATGAAGAACAGTAATTAACTGCCTGCCTGGCGATCGCACCCGTTCAATGGCGGCGAAGACCAGGCAGGATTGCAGCAAACACGGTTACGAATATTGTTCGCTGGAGTCAAGGTTGAACAGGAGATGCAAGGATTGCACCGCTTTGCGGCGGGCTTCAATGTCTTGCTGGGCGCGGAGTTGCACCATGGGTTCATGGAGGATTTTATTGACGATGCCCCGGGTGAGGGCTTCGATTACCTCTTGATGTTTGTCGGCAAATTCAACCCCAAGGCGAGAGAGGGCTTTTTCGAGTTCTTGCTCGCGGATGCCTTCGATTTTGTGCCGCAGGGAGTTGATTGTGGGAACGGTTTCGAGGGAGCGTCGCCAGACTTCGTAGGCGGCAACTTCTTCTTCGAGGAGGGTTTCGGCTTCTTGGGCCATTTGGCGGCGTTGGGCGGTGTTTTGGGCGACAACGGCCTTGAGATCATCAACGTTGAAGTTTTGCACGTTGGTTAGCTCTTCCACGTCATGGTGAACGTTGAGGGGGACAGAGATGTCCACGAGCATGAGGGGCTGTTCGGGGGCGAGGACGCTGCTCAGTTTGGCGCGATCAACGATGGGTTCAGTGGCTCCGGTGCTGGTGAAGGTGATGTCGGAGGTGGCGATCGCGCTCAACAGTTCATCCAAGGGGCGCAACACGAGGGACACATCGGGAAATTGCTTGGCAAGATCTTGCGATCGCTTCACAGACCGATTGACCACGGTGATTTCCTTGACCCCTTTTGAAGACAAATGCTTCACCAACAGTTGCGACATCTTGCCCGCCCCGATGATCGCAATTTTGCAGCGATCGAGGTCATCGCGCTTCATTTGCACCAATTCCACCGCCGCCGAGGAGATCGACACCGCCCCCGTCCCGATATTGGTTTCAGTGCGCACCCGCTTGCCCGCCGTGATCGCTTGTTTGAAGAGGCGATCGAGGAGGCGGCCAATGCCTTTATATTTCTGCGCTTGCTTATGGGTGGTCTTCACTTGGGCGAGAATTTGCCCTTCACCAAGCACCAAACTATCCAACCCGGCGGCAACGCGCATTAGGTGGCGCAACGCATCTTGATGGAGCAGGGTGAACAGGTGGCGACGCAGTTGCAGGAGCGGCAATCCACTTTTTTCCGAGAGAAATTGCGTGATTTCGACGACACCGGGTTCACTTTCCGTTGCGACAAAGTAGATCTCTAAGCGGTTACAGGTGCTGAGGATCGCCACTTCTTCAATGTGAGGATAGGTTTTGAGGTGGGCGATCGCAGCCTCAATTTCCGATTCAGGAATACTGAGTTTTTCGCGCACTTCCACGGGTGCGGTCTTGTGGCTTAAGCCAACCACTGCAATGTTCATAAAAATTTAGTGTTAAACGCTCTGTTACATTACCTGCCTATTGTTGGACATTTCCCTCCAGGCCCATGATTGTCAGTAATAAGATTTAACAAAAAATTTACACCCTGGCTCGGCGCTGGCCAGGGTGCGATCGCGCCATTAAAAACTCCCTCGCTCCGGTCAGATCACCAGAAACCGAGGGAGTATTGGCCCTTCAAGCGGTCAAAAGAGCGTCAACCCTAGCGCAATTGGATGTACTTGGGTTGGTCGAACATATGCACCGTATCCACAAACCGAGCCGTTTTGGACTGGCTGGAAATAACCAAACTTTGCGTCCGAGCCCCACCGTGGAACAGGCGCACCCCATCCATCAACGTACCGGGAGTGATACCGCAGGCCGCAAACAGCACCGTCTCACCGCAAGCCAGTTCATTTGCATCATAAACCCGGTCAATATCCGTGATGCCCATGCTGTTGAGACGCGCAATGTTGCCTTCTTTGCTTTCGCCGATCAGACCGGTTTTCACCACTTCGGGATCGTAGATCAGTTGACCTTGGAAGTGACCACCCAAGCAGCGCATGGCCGCCGCCGAAATCACCCCTTCGGGAGCCGCACCAATCCCCATCAGAGCGTGGATGTTCGTTCCAGCAAACGCACAGGACAGCGCCGCCGAAACGTCACCATCACTAATTAAGCGCACCCGCGCCCCAGCAGTGCGGATTTCAGCGATCAGGTCTTTGTGGCGAGACCGATCCATCACCACCACCACCAATTCTTCAATGGAGCGATCGAGACATTCCGACAAAATTTGCAGGTTTTGGGTCGCCGTTTTATTGATGTCAACGTGGTTTTTAGCCGCCGGAGGCGCGGCCAATTTTTTCATATAAAAGTCAGGAGCCGCGAACAGCCCACCCTTTTCAGAAATCGCCAACACCGCCATCGAACCCGGTTGACCGTAGGCCACCAAGTTCGTCCCCTCGCAGGGATCAACCGCAATGTCGATCTCGACGAGTTCTTCCATGTTGCAGAAGGCAGCGGCGTTTTCTTGGGTACAAATCCCCACTTCTTCCCCGATGTAGAGCATGGGGGCATCGTCACGTTCACCTTCCCCGATCACGATGCGACCGCGCATGTGAATTTTGTTCATCCGCTCCCGCATCGCTTCCACCGCTACTTCATCGGCGGTGTCTTTTTCACCTTTACCCATCCATTTCGCGGAGGCAAGGGCAGCTTGTTCAACAACTTCAATAATTTCTAATCCAAGCGTACTTTCCACAGAATCTATTCCTCTTATTTTTAAATCGTATTTAGGCGACGTAATCGTTACAGATGCCAAGGAAAAGTCTATCACCAAGGGGGGATCACGCGGGATCACGGGAGATCAAAAAGAACCCTGCGATCGCAGGGTTCCAGCTTGATTCCAATCCAGGGAGTGTGACGCAGGTCTAGAACAGGCCCAAGGTCAAAGAGGTGTCAATGGGGAACAGAGCACCCGCGCCGAGCCACAAGGTCACCACCGTTCCAAACATGAAAACCGCCGTAGCCACCGGGCGACGGAACGGGTTTTGGAACTTATTCACGTTTTCAATGAACGGCACGAGCATCAAGCCCATCGGAATCGCCCCTTGAGCCACAATCCCCAACAGTTTATTGGGAACCACGCGCAAAATTTGGAAGGTGGGGTAGAGATACCATTCCGGCAGAATTTCGAGGGGAGTCGCGAAGGGGTTCGCCGGTTCACCCACCATAGCCGGGTCAAGCACCGCCAGACCCACAATCAAGGCGATCGTTCCCATGATCACAATCGGGAAGGTGTAGAGCAGGTCATTGGGCCAAGCCGGTTCTCCGTAATAGTTGTGACCCATGCCATTCGCAAGTTTTGCGAGCATCTTCGGATCACTTAAGTCAGGCTTTTTCAGCGTGGACATAATTGTGTAATTTCTCCTTATTCAGTGTTAGTCGGTGCTAACGGTCAACAAGCTATGGAAACAGCCTCAGGTTTGATGGCGCACCTTAGAGGGGGCCAGAGATGCCTTGTTTGCGGATCATCAAGAAGTGAGCCAGCATGAACACAGCAATCATCCACGGCAACACAAAGGTGTGGAGACTGTAGAAACGAGTCAGGGTCGATTGGCCCACCGATACGCCACCGCGCATCAGTTCAACCAATTGATCCCCCACCACGGGAATCGCAGCCGGCACACCAGAGACGATATTGACCGCCCAGTAGCCCACTTGATCCCACGGTAAAGAGTAGCCGGTTACCCCAAAGGAAACCGTCAGCACCGCCATCACAACACCCGTAATCCAGGTGAGTTCACGGGGACGCTTGAAGCCACCGGTCAAGTAGACGCGGAAGACGTGGAGGATCATCATCAGCACCATCATGCTGGCAGACCAGCGATGGACGGAACGAATCAACCAACCGAAATTCACTTCGGTCATCAGGTATTGAACGGAGGTGAAGGCTTCCGTTACCGTGGGACGGTAATAGAAGGTCATGGCAAAGCCAGTGGCAAATTGGATTAGGAAGCAGACCAGTGTCACACCGCCCAGGCAATAGAAAATATTGACATGGGGGGGGACGTATTTGCTGCTGATGTCATCTGAGATGGCTTGGATCTCAAGACGCTCCTGAAACCATTGATATGCTTTGGAGTCAGTAACTTGTTTGGTAAACATGGAGCTTGAATTCAGTGCTGGGTAATGAAGGAAGGCGTTGGCAGCTTCTCTAGTGACACAATTAGGCGACGGTGGTGGATGGTTATCCTAGTCACAATAGACGAGGATCTTACTCAATCCAAACGTTGGCCTGGTTGAGAACTAGAGAGTTGGCGCGTCTGAAGAGGGCGAATCTTTTTGAGGAAATTCTGTGTCTTTCATGTGCGCCCGTTTAACGTCTCGAACGGCCAGCCCGCGACTTGGACGAATATGCTGACGATTGAGTTCGGTGTGTGGAGTCACTTGGGTTATGGTGCTCCGACACGTAAGAACTATAATACCGAAAAGTAGCCCTAGGGGGATGAGGCGCACATCCCATTTTGGGGGGTTAACTCAGCATGACAACAATGAACTAATGAAGAACCGTCAATTTTGGGTCAATTTTGCGTTGTGTTTGCTGATCGGGTTAGTGAGTTGGGGCGTGATGCCGGTGGCTCATGCGTTTTCCGAGGATCAAAAGATTTTTTTGCAAGCATGGCGGATTGTCAATCAAGCCTATTTAGATGACACGTTTAATGATCACAATTGGTGGCGGCTGCGCCAGGATTATTTGCGGCGATCGCTGCCGGATCGTGAGGCGGCCTACGGGGCGATTGAGGAAATGCTGGGGACGTTGGATGATCCCTTTACGCGGCTGTTGCGGCCCGAGCAGTATCGCAGTTTGCAGGTGAGCACGTCGGGGTCGCTGTCGGGGGTGGGGTTACAGATTGACCTCAATCCCACGAGCCGTCAGTTGGAGGTGGTGGCTCCGATCGCTGATTCTCCGGCGGATCAAGCGGGGATTTTAGCGGGCGATCGCATTCTGGCCATTGACCATCACTCCACGGCACAGTTATCCCTCGAAGAGGCGGCGAACCTGATGCGGGGCCCACGGGGAACCACCGTTACGCTGGAGGTGGCGCGACCGGATACGGAGGCAGCGTATGAGTTTACAGTGGTGCGCGATCGCATCGACCTGAATCCAGTGGTGGCCGAACTCGATACCCGCCTTCCCGATACCCCCATCGGCTACCTGCGTCTCTCCCAATTCAGCGCCAACGCCTACCGCGAACTGGAGCACGCCCTCGCCCGACTCCAACGCCAAGGAGCCGAAGGATATATCCTCGACCTGCGCAATAATCCGGGGGGACTGCTTCAGGCCGGGATTGAAATTGCAGGACTGTGGCTCAATGATGCCACCATTGTCTACACCGTTAACCGTCAAGGGCTGTTTGACAGTTTTACCGCCGCCCATAATGCCCTCACCACTGCCCCCCTCGTCGTGCTGGTGAATAAAGGCACTGCCAGCGCGAGCGAAATCCTAGCCGGAGCGTTACAGGATAATGGTCGGGCAGAACTGATCGGCGATCGCACCTTTGGTAAAGGGTTAATTCAATCCCTATTTGAACTCCCGGATGATTCTGGGCTAGCGGTGACGGTGGCGAAATACGAAACCCCCAATCACCATGACATCCATCGCCTCGGCATCCTGCCGGATTATGTTGTGTCCCAAGACCCAATCACGCGGCAGGACATCGCCTCAGTGCGGGATTTGCAATATCAAACGGCGATCGATCGCCTCGCTCAACAACTCACCTCTGCTTCATCACAGTCGGAGGTGGCGGGCTGATCAGCGGGAAAGGCCGCCGGCATCACCGGATCGGACGGGGGGCGATCGCTGCGGTGCGCTTGGGGGAATTCAGGCTGTCCTGGGGCTGTGGTGGCTTTTTTGGCTTTAGCCAGATGGAGCTTGAGCGCACAGTCCACCCCCACACTTTCCGCCAGACTTGGGTCACAGGGTAACGGTTGGGAAGACTTGACCGGATGGGGCAGCCCGGTGAGGCGGTGGCTAATTTTGGCGAGATGTCCATTGCTGCTGAGGGGAAGCCGGGGTTTGGGAATCTCTAGGTTGGGCCAGGTGTCAATGTCGGCACAGGGACAGGTGGTGGCAGGCATCCCCCGTACTTTTTGGGGAACGAGGAGTTCACACCGATAGCAGGCCGTCACATTCCATTGTTCTGAAAACAGTTCTGCCAATTCCTGATCCGTGCCTGTGATGTGGCATCCTTCGCCGTGACAGGCTTCGACCTGTTGCCAAATGGATTCAAATTCGTTGCAGTAGTTTTCCTTCGCCAACACTGTCTTGCAGTACATCGGAGGGCGATCGCCAATCACAATTCCCTTGCCAAGCTGAACCCAATAGGCAAGGTACTGTTTAATCTGTTGTGGGGATGCCATAGAATCTCCTCTGGTTGCATCTCCCTTTATCCTAACAAGAATATTGAGAGAGTAACCGAGGCAAAACGGTCGAAACATCCTGATTTTAAGGCGATTTTTGATGCTTTGAATGTTCTTGAAACAGCCCGACAGCCAGGGAATCAACAAAATCACCTGGGTGGATTAATGACTTGTGTGATGGTTGTTCTTAAAACGTTACATTTCGAGAATATTGCCCTTGAATTGCGATAATTATGCAAGAATCTTTACATTTAATTTATATTATTTTGAGTCTGGGGGTTTGGTTTGAGGGCGATCGCACCATCAACACACCGCAGCATGGCATCCGGTGCGATCGCCCATTCCCCCACCCTTACGGCAAATCAAACAGCAATAGTTCCGCCCCTGTGGCGGTGGTGATGGTTATCGCGTCTTCTCCACTGATCGCCACCCCATCCCCCGCCTGGAGGGGAATTTCGTTGAGGCTCAAGTCCCCCCGCGCCACCTGAATCCAAGCGTAACGATCCGGTGCGATCGCCTGGTGAATTTCATCCCCCGCCCCCAACTGCCCCGCATAGAGACGCATATCCTGCTGCACCGGAATCACATTTTCCACCTCACCCACCGGCCCCGCCACGAGATGCAACTTGCCCAACTCCGTCGCAATCGGAAACTCCCGCTGGGCATAACGCGGCTCAATCCCCGTTTGATTCGGCGTAATCCAAATCTGCAACAGATGCACCGGTTCGCGCTGGGAATGGTTATATTCACTATGTTGAATCCCCGTGCCCGCGCTCATCTGTTGCACTTCTCCCGGACGAATCACTGACCCAGTGCCTAAACTATCCTGATGCTCCAAAGCACCATTGAGCACATAGGTAATGATTTCCATATCGCGATGGCCATGGGTCGCAAACCCAGCCCCCGGATCAATTCGGTCTTCATTAATCACCCGTAAGCTGCGAAAGCTCATGTGATTTGGATCGTAATAACTCGCGAATGAAAAGGTATGGTACGAGTCTAACCAACCATGATTCGCATGACCTCGTTCATGACTTTTCCGAACTTGTAACATTGAAGACCTCCTCATGAAAGAAAACTCTAGGGTAGTGCATTTTAGTGCAGGCTAGAGGAAAAGATAGGGGCATCTTGCTCCGCCAGCTTCTCTCTGATGCCCCGATTGTACTCATGGATGAACAGCCATATCGCCCCAATGTGGTTCTCCACCTTTTTCGAGAACGACA
>NZ_JAQMTY010000174.1 GCF_028330765.1 Spirulina subsalsa CS-330
GGCTTGCCGACCTGAATGGACAGGCGTTAAGCATTGTTAGACCCCAATCTGGGGCGGTTGCTTGTCTGTCTACCCATCAGGAGTCTATGTAATGTGGGCAGACTGGGAATCCCCGCGCCTTTAGGCCGGGGAGGATGTCAAAGTGATCAAACGGAAGATAACTACAGCGTGGAAAAATTCTTAGATTTTTTGGAAAAGGATCTGTCTAGTCGTCCTCAAGCGTTGCAATTTTTAACAGCCGATTTTGTTGACCAAATTCAGATGTTGGAGAAAGATGTGCAAATTGACCTCGATGCACCACTTTTAAACGACACGATCGCATCCGAATTCCGTGAACCAGGCTAATCTGATCCCCCTTGCTGAGATTGTGCAATGGTGTCAACAGAGCACCGTAGGGAAAGCATTGCCCAATGCGCTATATGTGCATCGCAGTGCGATCGCGCACCTTGACCCCAGCCTGCAAGCCTACGAACACCGCGCCCGCAGCATCCTAACCCCCGACTATCCCTACACCCTCGTTAAATTTCACTACGACGCGCCCCGCATTTCCTACCTGCATTACCCCAACTTTGAGCGCGATCCCCATCCTCGCCTTGTCGCCAGTACCCAAGTCATCCTCACCACCGGAGCGTTGCAGTACCGCGACTATGCCGACAGTGCCAACCCGCCGATTCTCCACCGCAAAGAAACCTTTATCGCCCCCGACCATCCCGACGCGGAACGCTTCGCCCACCTCACCCGCCAACAGGAAACCCTCGGCCTGTTTAACGATGCCCGGCAGATCGGCACGCTCCTCAACTGGGAAAAACGCCTCCAAGCCCAACACCTCGAAATCCACAACCACGCCCTGGCCTGCACCCTCACCCCCACCCAACCTAAAACCGCCCTGCCGCAGATCGATCGCCACCGCGCCGCGATTAAACGCAATGCCCTCTCAAAGCCGGTGCGGTTAGCGTTAGAAGCGGGGCTGTTTACGCCGGGTTGTCGGTTTTTGGATTATGGCTGTGGCCATGGGACGGATGTGCAGTTTGTGGGCGATCGCGGCTACGAGAGCATCGGATATGATCCCTATTACGCCCCCGATACCCCGCTGACCCCGGCTGATGTGGTCAACCTGGGCTACATTATCAACGTGATTGAAGACCCCCAGGAACGGCGGCAGGCCTTGGCGACAGCGTGGGAATTGGCGCGATCGGTGTTGATTGTGGCGGCGCAGGTGTTGATTCAGGATCGTACCCGTGGCCTGATCGCCTATGAAGATGGCGTGATCACCAGTCGCAACACCTTCCAAAAGTATTACGACCAGAGCGAACTCAAACACTACATCGACCAAGTGTTAGGGGTAGACGCGATCCCGATCGCCCTAGGGATTTACGCGGTGTTTCGGGATGAACGTCAGGCGGAATTGTTCCGGCGATCGCGCTTTCGATCGCGGGTGACAACGCCTCGGATTCACGCAACGGTGAAACGGTTTGAAGACTATCAAACCCTGTTACAGCCGATCATGGACTTTATGACGGAGCGGGGACGGTTGCCCCAAGCGGAGGAACTAGAGCCGCAGCAGTGGGAGGCGATCGCTTCGGAATTTCGCACCATTAAACGGGCGTTTCAGGTCATCACCCAAGCGACGGATGCGGCCGCGTGGGATGCGATCGCTACTCAACGCCGTCATGATTTGTTGGTGTATTTGGCGTTAACCCATTTCAGCGATCGCCCCAAATTCCGCGCCCTCCCCGCCCCGATGCAGCAGGATATTAAAGCCCTTTTCGGCAGCTATCAACAGGCCTGCAACGCCGCCGATCTGATGTTGATGAGCGTGGGCAATCTCGACATCATGGCCGAACAAGGCCGCCAGAGTGCGATCGGTCAACAACGCCCCCATTCCCTCTGGGTGCATGTATCCGCCCTCGACCAACTTCACCCCCTGCTGCGTCTCTTTGAGGGCTGCGCCTCCCGCACCATCGGCCGCCCCGACGAAGCCACCGTGATTAAATTTCACCTCACCCAGCCCAAAATCACCTATCTCACCTATCCCGATTTTGATCGCGACCCCCACCCCCTCCTCCACACCAGTATGGAAATCGATTTGCGCGATTTACAGGTGAAATATCGAGACTGCGATCGCACCGACGACCCGCCCATCCTCCACCAAAAAGAACAACTCCTCACCCCCGACTATCCCAATTACCAAAAGTTCAAAACCCTCAGCGATCAAGAACGCACTTGGGGACTCCTCGACAACGTGGCCGCGATCTACACCCGCAGCGCCTGGGAGCACCACTTAGCAGAACATTGCGCAGCGTTGCGCGGCTATCGCCTCGTCTGGCGCAAAGATGCCGACCCCTATCAAGTCAAGCTCCTCAAAGCCAAAATCCGCCGCCATCAGCGGGCTTCACAGGATCTCACGGGCGAGACGGAGCCAGGGGTCTAGGTTTTTGCGGGTGGGGGTGTTTTGGGGGGTGAAGGCCCAGATGGCGCGTTTTTGTTGGGGGCCGTGGCTGAGGTGGAGGGGACGATCGCACCCATAAAAATAGAGTGAATCAAAGGGGAGTTGCGCGGCGAGTATCCAATCAATGACGCGATCGCTCGCCACATCGAGAATCCGAAAATCGCAGGCTGCACCGAGGCGATCGCACCAATACCGCCCCCGCTGATTCCGTTCGTGGGCCATATGTTGGTCGCGACTGGGGTCAATGCGGCCATTTTTGCGGCCGGTTTCGGGGTTGGTACGGTTGAGAAATTTCCTTAAATCGGTTGAGCAAAATCCATAGGTGAGTTGAAACCGATCCCGGCCGTAGTGGTCGATGATCGGGTCGAGGAGGGTTTCGCCGAGGGATTGGAGGGCGGCGATCGATGCGTCGGGATTGGCGGGATAGGGGTTGATGTGGTCGGCGTGGGCGCGGTAGGTCTGGGTGCAGGTGCAAAATTCCGTCAGGGTGAGATGGCGACCGATGTTAATCGTGTGGGGGTTCATACTTGTTCATGCCCTCACCCAACCCTCTCCCACGGGAGAGGGCTTTGCTGGTTCCCGTCTCCCCGTGGGAGAACTGGGGATGAGGGCAATCTTCACGGCGTTCCCTGCCAGATCTGTTCAATTTGAGTCGCGATCGCCTCGCCGTGATCCAATGTCTCCGTCGTGAGGCAAACCGTCACATGGCCCAACTTTCGCCCCGGTCGGGATTCGGGTTTGCCATACCACCACACCGACGCGCCGGGAATTTGCGCGATCGCGTCTCGCTGGGCTTGATACTGCGATCGCGACGTTTCAAACCCCAATAAATTCACCATCACCGCCCCGGCACAAGTCCAGCGCGGCGACGGCAAAGCCTGCCCCGTCACCGCCCGCAACTGCATCGAAAATTGCGACACATCACAAGCATTGAGGGTGTAGTGCCCAGAATTATGGGTGCGGGGCGCGATTTCATTCACTAACACTTGCCCGTCGTCGGTGAGGAACAATTCAATCCCAAAAATTCCCACCACATCAAGGGCCGTTAACAGGGTCGTGGCGATCTGTTCCACTTGGGTTTGAATCGTGAAATCAATGGGGGCCGGGGCGAAAACCCGGCGACAGACTTGATCCACCTGCTGCGTTTCCACCACTGGATAAACCTGCACCTCCCCGGTCACACTCCGCGCCGCCATCACCGCCAATTCTCGCTCAAAGGGCACAAACGCCTCGATCAGCAAATCCGTATGGTTCCAGCCCTGCCAGAGCTTGGCGAGTTCGGCGGCGGTTTTGACGATGAATGTGCCGCGCCCATCGTACCCATAACGGCGGGCTTTGAGGACGAGGGGGAAGCCATAGTCAGCGGTGATTTGCTCGATTGTGGTGGGTAAACTGAAGCGCGGCGTAGGGAGGCCAAGATCGTGAAAGGTTTGGCGTTGGTCGTATTTATCGAGCAAGGGGCGCAGGGCGTGCAAACCGGGGCGAAAACAAACACCGCGATCGCTCAACTGTTGCAGCGCGTCGAGGTCGATAAATTCATTTTCAAAGGTGATGACAATGGTGCGATCGCTCAACTGTTCCGTTGCGGCCGCGTCATCAATAGCCGCGAAAATCGCATCGCTCACCGTCCCCACGGCCGGATCATCCGGGCTGGGGGTTTGAACAATCAAGTCTAACCCCAGGGGCTGGGCTTCGAGGGCGAGCATCCAGGCCAATTGCCCCCCGCCAATGATTCCGACACTGTGCGATCGCGTTGCCATAGGTCTGTGATAATTTGCACCTTTAGCAGTGTAATACGCGATCGTGGCTCTCCCCTGCAAGTTTTTGAACAAACAGGCTATAACATTGCTAGTGATGCAATCCTCGTGCTCAATCTCTAGGTCACTGCTCGATAAACTATCGTTTCCCCACACTAACCATGATTGCTGTAAGTGATAACTGCAAACTGACCCCCGAAGAGTATCTTGCTGCTGAAGAACAAAGTTCTATCAAACATGAATATATTGATGGCGAAGTCTACGCAATGGCTGGCACAACTGATAATCATAATGCTATCGCCGGTAATCTATATATTCTAATTCGGAGCCATTGTAGAGGGAAAAACTGTCAAGTTTATTTTGCAGATATCAAAGCAAGAATTGAGAAAAAAAATTGCTTTTATTATCCAGATTTATTGGTAACGTGTGACCAAAGAGATCAAGAAACTCAAACTTATAAATGTTTTTCTAAGTTGATCATCGAGGTACTATCAGAAAGCACAGAAAAGTTTGATCGGGGGGATAAATTTAGTGATTATCAAGCCTTAGAGAGTCTTGAAGAATATGTGTTAGTGAGCACTCAACATCAGCGTGTAGAAATTTTTCGCCGTCAGGATCAAGCCTGGCGATATGAACGCTATGATGGGGCGCGATCGCACTTCCGACTCCACAGCATCGATCTAGAAATCACGATCCCCGCTGTGTATGAAGATGTCACCATTGAGCCGGATCAGATAGAGCCGTAAGAGGGCATGGAGGCCATGCCCCTACTCGTCGGGGTGGGGTTGTCGGGGTTTAGTCTTTTTCGGCCGTCCCCCTTTTTTCCCATTGGCACGAGCCGCCTGTTGCTTGGCCACTGAAGAGCGTTGCCCTCCTCTGCGACCGAGTTCAGCCATCCAAGTTTTTGTCCCGAAAATGCCCTGAATCAGACCCAGAACACTAAAATCAGCATCTAAACTATCCCAATGAACACTCAGCCCATCCGCCCCTAAGCACCCATTTTCAAGTTCGTGGGGAGCAGCATTCGTTAACCCTTGGGCTAAATGGGGCGGAAATGAAAAAATGGCTCCGTTTTTCAGTTGAATTTCAATGAGTTGACGTTCTGAGTTATACCAAACTGCTTCAGCACAGGGGCCTGCATCGGCGAGGGCGATCGCCCTCGCTTCAGCTTCGGCAATTTCTGCATCTAAAGCAGCATCATCGGTAAAATCAAAACTCCACCGTTGTTGCCACTTTTTGTTAGCCATGAATTTCGTGCCACCTCCTTAACAACTCTTCTTGATTATCTGCTACCAGATTGAGGGCGGCGATCGCCTCTTTTGTAGAAAATTGGTCTGGTTTGGTGATGATTCGAGGTCGTTGAAACTCATCACCAATCGCAATTCTCATGTTGGGTTGCTCTCGATGTCCTTTGCGCCCCTTAAAAACATGAACATGAGCAGGTTCATGATCGTTGAAGTAAATAAAGACAGTGAAGTTTTGATGTGTATCAATATTAATTCTCGGCATGTAAAAAGTTTGATCATAATGTTTTGATATATATAGGTATTAGAATTATTTTGGTTCGCCGCAACTAAGCGCATGTGTTATGTGAGATGTGAAACTGGATCTGTACTGCTTTGATATTTTGTCCACTACTAGTATAACCCATCGCTTGGGTTTTTGGGTGATAGGAGATAAGGCGTTGATCCGCTATCGGTCTGCCAAAACTCGTTAAACTGATTTAATGTAACGAAATATTAAGCATTGTTATGAAGAATCGAACCGTTGTCATCGTTGGTGCTACTGGGGGGATTGGGGCGGCGGTGGCGCAACAGTTGGCCCCATTGGGTGCGAATTTAGTCTTGGCGGCCCGGAGTGGCGATCGCCTCGATGCGATCGCCGCAACTCTCCCTCATCCAGCTTTGACGATTCCCACCGATATCACGGATCGCGCCCAGGTTGAACAGTTGATGAGCGAAGCCGTCGCGGAATTTGGGCGGATTGATGTTCTCGTGAACGCGGCCGGGGCGGGGGTGATGAAGCAGTTTAACAAGTTAGAGCCAGCAGATTTTGATGCAATGCTGGACTTGAATTTAAAAGGCTTGTTCTATACCTGCCAAAGCGCGGCCAATGTGATGAAGGGGCAAAAGTCGGGGCATATTTGCAACGTGATCGGCATTTTAGGGAAGCATCCGATGATTACAGCGACGGCCTATTGCGCCTCGAAATATGGGGCGGTGGGTATGAGTAAATGTCTCGCCGATGAACTGAAACGGTATGGGGTGAAATTCACCCTTTTTTATTTTGGGGGAGTGAACACGCCGTTTTGGGATCAGGCGGGGTTGAAGGTGGATCGCACCAAATTATTAAGCCCGGAAACGGCAGCCAATGCGATCGTCCATGCTCTGCAAGTGGAACCCGCTGCGATTCCCTTAGAAATCAATATCCAACCCGAAAGCCACCTTTTTTTATGAAGCGATCGCAAGGGTCGAACTCCTCTCGCTGGATAGGAGTTTGACCCATTCTGCTCGGCAATCTGTTAATTCATCGTCAGGGTGACATTGCCTTTATCATTATTCACCATCACCGTCACGATCGCTTCTGCGCCATCTTCGGACTTGAAAGTGCAGTCAAACGAGCTACCCGCTTCAAACTCCCGATAGGGATTCGGGTCATCACCCAGGCCACAATCCGCCGCCCCAGCAACGTCCGCTTCGGTCATTTGTGTTTCGATTGCCTCTTCCACATCGGCAAGATTCAGGCCCCGCGTGAACCAGTCCACAGTTTCTTCGGCGGCGTTCGGAACCACATCAACCAGGGTGGTAAAGCCTTCGGTCGTTGTTACTTCACAGGCAAAGGGATCATCCGATGCTGCGTCCACGGTTTCCGGACAGGCGACGGATTCCACCTCATAGCCCGTTTGTTCCGGAAAGTTCGATAGCAACACGTCTTGAATCGTAAAGGCGAATGTCCCTTCTGGTGCGGGTTCTAGGGCAGCGTCTTCAGTATCCTCTGTGTCTTCAGCATCCTCTGTGTCTTCGGGAGCGACTGCTTCGGTTTCTTCCGAGGTAGTCGGCTCATCAGGGGTTGTTTCCGCCGGCCCACAAGCGGTTAGGGCTAGCCCAAGGCCCAAAACCCCAATCACGACCCATTGCAATTGCGCAAATTTCATAGGATGTCTCAGAGAGAGTTGCCTCTCGGTAGGATGATTTTTTCGGCAGTTTGAAGCAGATCCAACCCCCTACAGTTTGGGGTGCGCCCAAGTTCACAAACTTGAAAACAAGATAGACAAACCCCAGAAATGAAGTTTGATTTGACCAGTCTAGCAGGTTGGTATCCATCACTATCACTGTGTCTCTTCGACTGAAAACCGGGGGCGATCGCTCACCCCCGGCTCATCAATATCAAAAAATCGGTCGGGTCTACACCGCTGCTGCGTAGGGGGTTGTGAGTTGATCCAACTGTTTCACCAAGAGACTGAGGAACAGCCCCACATCAGTGACCACACCCATGGATTCCACGGAACCGCGATCGCTCAACTTCGTCACCACTGCCGGATTAATATCGACGCAGACCATTTTCACGCCCGCCGGGGTCATATTCCCCACCCCGATCGAGTGCAACATCGTCGAAAGCATCAGGATCATATCTGCGCCTTCGATCAGTTTTGCATAGGCATTTTGGGCCTTGAGCAAGTCCATTTCCGTATCGGGCAACGGGCCATCATCGCGGATCGAACCCGCGAGACAGAAGGGCACATTATGTTTAACGCATTCGTACATGATGCCCCGGTTCAACACCCCGGCTTCCACGGTTTTAGCGATGGAGCCGTAACGCCGCACGGTGTTGATCGTTTTGAGGTGGTGACGGTGGCCGCCGTGGACGGGCACGCCTTGCTTCATGTCCACGCCGAGGGATGTGCCCATCATCGCCTGTTCGATGTCGTGAACCGCGATCGCATTTCCCCCTAAGAGAGCTTGCACATAGCCATCCCGCACCAATCGCGCCAGGTGTTGACTGCCGCCGGTATGGATCACCACGGGGCCCGCTGTGACGGCCACTTTACCACCTTGATCGCGGATGTGACGCAGTTCCCAGGCGATTTGTTCGACGACCAATTCCACCCGCCGCTCACTGGAGACCCCTGCCCCCATGAAGCTGAATTCCTCGGTGCGGTTTTGTTTTTTGCGCTCATCCACTTTGCGCACGGTGCGAATCCCGTGAACGCTGACCACAACTTCTTCGTCCGTGGTGAGATCCCGCAGCAGTTTACAATGCGCCGTGATGCCGCTGTCGGTTTTGCGCACGGCGATCGCCCCATCCATGCGCTGTTGCTCCACCCGCACCCATTGCCCATTAATGCGCACTTCCGTCGGGTAAATCGTCGTCACATAAAAATCATCCGGCGCAACCCCGGCCGCAAACACCGGCTCAAGGTCGGCATCTTTCTCTTCGCTGGGACGATCCACCGCCCCCAGTTCGATCAAGTCCGTCATGATATTTTCCATAACATGACGATCCGGCGCAGACACTCGCACTTCCGCCATTGAGGTGCTTTGGCGTTCCGTGCCAAGGTTGAAGTTCAGCACCTTAAAGCTGCCGCCCCGTTCGACGATCAGATCCAGCGCCCGGTTGAGTGTGCCCGCATCCAAGAGATGGCCTTGCATTTGGATCGTGCGGCTTTCCACAGAAACAGCCGCATGGACATTTTCGAGGATGGGTTCAGTGGTGCGCAGGGTGAGGCATTTCGCCGCGCCGCCGGCCTTGAGAAATTCTGATAAGGGCGTTTCAATCGCGGTGAAGCCACAGTCAGCGAGGCGTTGTTTTAGCCCCTCGCTAACGTTATTCATGATCACGATATCTTCGAGGTTGACGGCGTTACAGGCAAAGTTAACGGCATCGGGTTCAGCGATCGCAATCCGCTTCTCCGGAGCCACCCGCCGCTCGATCAAATGATTGGAATAGGCATCAAAGGCCGGCGGATAGTAGAGCAAATACCCGCCGCGCAACGGACAAAAACAGGTATCAAGGTGATAAAAACGGCTATCCACCAACCGCAACGACAGCACTTCTGTGTCCAACCATTGGGCGATCAACGGGTGGGAATCCAATTCAGTGCGGAACCCATAGCCCGCCCAGAGCCAACGCCCTTCTCGATCAAACAGGGCATCCCCCGCCCCTTCAAAGGGCAGATCCGAGGGCAGTTCATGCACCGTAAAGCCGTTCGCCTCAAACCAGGCTTTGAAATAGGGTTCTTCCCCTTGGCGTTCCGGGTGTAAAAAGCGGCTCAACACCACAGTTTTACCCAAAACCAACCCCGCGTTGGCGGTAAACACCATATCCGGCCAGCCTTTAGCCGGTTCCACCAAGTCCACCACAGTATGCCCTTTAATCACGTTGTAGAGCTTGTGCCACTGTTCAGCGGCGCGATCGCGCGAGGACTTATGAATATTGCCTTCCATCCAGGGATTGATCACATAATCCACGTCGTAATGATCCGGCGCACACATCAGAATTCGGATTGCATCAGTCATAATAATTAATTGAATGGGTGAATACACCCAGCAGTAACAGTAAAAAGTACAGTTCTACGGGCAAACCAGTTGTTGGCACTCGGTAGATCAGAGCAGTTCTAATCCAAGACCAACGATCGGGTCATGTTGACAACAATAACGATTGGTCACTCGATCAAGATTCAACAACAAAGCAACTTTTAATCTTAAGGGACAAATACTCACCTGAGCAATCTCTCAGATGATGAAATGATCACGAAGGATTCAGCCTGCGGTCAATCCTGCCGCACCCTGGCGCGGGAATTCAACCCCGAATCAGGCTGAAACCGTCGGCTCTAAGGCGGCTGTCACCTCGGCTTCGCTCCAGCCTTCTTGGATGAGGCGGCGTTGAATTTGGTCATTGCTGTAGCCCCGCGATCGCGCCTGGTCAATATAGGTGATCAAGGGGCGCAGATGTTTCGGAGTCGTGGCCACCACAGGCGCAGCGGCTTTGGACGTGAACAGGGTGAGGACAATCCAGCCCAGCAGCCACCAGAGGGGAACCCACAGCACTAAACTCACGCCCAAGGTACAAACAATCGACACACCAATAATAATCACCCCCCCAAAAATTGAAGCCTCGTTAAACAGTCCTACAACCGTCAGGAGAAGAAAAACAAGGCCAAAACCAACGAGAACACAGTGTAAAAAAGATTTTTTAGGTGTTGTTGTCATGATTGCAGAGGATGAGGTTAAAGGCGGTTGTCTAAAATCGTTTCCCAATAGCGAATGCAGGCAATAATTAACGCCATATAACAGGGAATTGCAAAGGCGATTTCAACGGGAGCGTTAAAAATCGGGGTAACAAATCCCGTAAAATTGTGGGTCGCACTTTCGCCATAGACTCGATAGCCTTGATCCATCAACCAGGCTTCAATGGGAAGTGCGATCGCCCCCGTCACCCCCAAGGCAATTAAAAAACGCCCAAAAATCGGGAGATGGAGAAAGAAACGATCCACCACCACCGCCGCAATGCCAATCACCGCCACCCATAGCCCTGTGAGTAAAACACTAATATCAAAAAACAGATAAGACCATTCGGGCAATTGATTATTCTCCACCATGGGCTGAATCATTACCTCAAAGAGAAACACCGCTAAAAAGGCAATGCCAATACTTCGTAGCCATTTCCGTTTTTTACTGGGAATTAACGGTTCATCATCCAAGACAAAGCCCCAATATTTATAAAAACTAATCACTAACCCTGTAAAAACGGGGGTGTAATAGAAGACATCTAGCAGCGGCACACCGAAGATAAATGCCCCGGTTAAGTTGGCTAAAACTTCCGGGGCATAGATGCGAATTCCCAAGTTAACCACCGCCATTTCTAAGCCACTGACTAAAACCGTTAATATTGCCAAATAAACCGGGAAACGCTGCCATTCTTTCCAGTGGGGGAGGATGCGATCGCTCACCGTCACCACGGTTAAAATTAACCCCGTCCAGCCTAGGGTTAAAATCCAACTGACATCAAGGTAAATATAAGCCCAAACTCCCATTTTTTGATTGAGCCACATGGGAGAGGTGAACAGTTCAAACAGGAGGACGGCAACCGCCATAATTAGAAAGCGCGGCACAATTTTCGTCTGAATTTTTGCCAAGAAAAAGACCGCGATTCCTGTCGCGATGAGGGTTGCAATCTCAAACAAAATGATGGCGGTGGTGGGGGTTTTATCAAAGCTGCAATGGGCGAAGATGAGCGGGTTTAGCATGGGCGTTACAGAGGGGAGATTGAGCAAAAATTGAGAGAAGCTGTGAGCAATCCCTAATCGCCGCTAGGGAAGGGAGCGCGGAGCGTGGGGTGGGGTGATGCGGGTTCCGAGATGCGATCGCGCCAGTCCGGATCTTTCACTTTGCAGCCGCCCCATTTGGCGCTGCAATAGTCGGGGGTGGTGGTGAGGCGTTCCCACAGTTGCCAGAGGGGGGCGTGGCGGATGTTGCCGAAGCTGTGGGCGTTGAAATCGCAGGACATCACATCGCCGTAGGGGGAGAGGTAAAAATAACTCGTGCCGCAGGAACAACCGACGCTGCGATGGCTGGTGAAGTAGGCGAAGAAGACGACACCGGGATAGGTGCGATCGCGGTTGTAATGGGCCACCGATCGCATCATCGCTTCGACCCAATCGGGACTCTGAGGGGATCTCACTAGATCCTCTCGGTCTTGATAGCGACCACTGGGCAGCGCATCAAACACCAACACCTCATGCACTCCCAACCGTTTCGCCAGTTCGATGATCCGGGGCAATTCACCAGCGGCGTAGCGTTCGGGGGTGAGGGTGGTGGAAATGCCGACGGAGAAGCCGAGTTTTTTCGCGACCTTGAGACCCGCGATCGCTCGTTCAAACAGGCCGGGGGTTTGGCGAATGCGATCGTGCTGTTCGGGGTCGGCAGCATCGAGGCTGACATAGATACTATCCAGGTCAGCGCGGCGCAGTTCACGGGCGCGATCGCTCAACAGCCACCCGTTGGTAAACAGCACCGTCGTGGAACGCTGCCGATCCACTGAGCGAATCAAATCCGGTAAATCCTGCCGCTGCAACGGTTCCCCGCCGACGAAGTTGAGCACCGACACGCCGAGATCCTGAGCTTGAGCGATCGCATCACAGGCTTGCTCAAAACTCAGGGGAGAACGGGCGCGATCGTCCACTGCCTCGAAAAAACTGCAATGCTCACAGGCCGCGTTACAGTCATCATTGACCGCAAAACTCATCAAGTTCGGCAAATTCTTATTCTGGATCGTGCGGTAGAGGGCGCGGGCGAGGAAGTTGGCCGCCGGAGCACTGAACACCGCCGGAGTCGAGAGGGAATACACCGGGAAGCCCCGCCGGAAATGAATAATTTTGTCGTGGTTGAGATAAATCTTGTAGAGAATCGTGGTGAAATCTGTGCCATAGCCGAGGCTACGGGTGAGGAGAAACCACTGGAGGCGAAGACGATGGAGGAGGGCAAGCATTCGCATTCAAGCCGGGTGATGGAGCAGTCTTCATTAGTTTTAGCACTTGGTGCGATCGCTGCTCTGTCCTGTATTGATTCTCGGACCCTCACCCTAAATCCCTCTCCCAAGCTGGGCGAGGGACTTTGACTTTGTCTCCCCTTCTCCCTTTTTGGGAGAAGGGGTTGGGGGATGAGGACTACACCATCTGGATATGCCAAAGTGGGATGTTCCCGGTTTAATCAAGAAATATTAATTAAATCCCGTGAAAAATCTTGATTTCCACAGCGGGTTCTTAATCTTTTTTTTAGGATTGTGCGATGCTCCCGTTGGGAGAAATAAGGATTTCTTGAAAAATCCATAAAACTTGTTCTCAATCCTCAGAAGCTCGTTACAGTGTAGGTACATTTCTGCTTTTGATGGTAGATGTGCCCTGGAATTCCCGTTTTATAGGGAATTATCACGGCCCTTAATCCTGATACCTTGAGGGATTCTGAAACTGCACTGGACTGAGTTTTTAATCTAGTCTCTATGGCCTGAGTTTAAACTCCTTTTTTGTAAACAAATTGTTACATTGCCCATGACAGACTCCGCTTTTCGTTCCTCTTCTGTCCTCACCCCCACGACCGACGGCTCGCAGCCCCAGGTGTGGCTCCGTCGTTTTATCTGGAAAATGGCGATCGCGGTTTTCCTCTTGATGGCGATCGGCAGTGCGACACGGGTGATGAATGCGGGACTGGCTTGCCCCGATTGGCCCCTGTGTTATGGCCAGCTTGTCCCCACCCAACAGATGAATCTGCAAGTGTTTTTAGAATGGTTCCATCGTTTGGACGCGGGTTTGGTGGGCTTAAGTGCGATCGCACTGTTGGGTCTGTCGGTGTGGTGGCGGCAATCCTTACCCCGCTGGGTTCCCTGGGCCAGCGGTTTTGCACTTTTTTTGATCATCTTCCAAGGCATCCTCGGCGGCTTAACCGTCACCCAAATGCTCCGGTTTGATATCGTCACCGCCCACCTCGGCACGGCTCTGTTTCTCTTCTGCACCCTCTTGGTCATGGGAACCGCCCTCCTGCCCCACAACGGCACTGGCACAGCCCGCCGCCTCCCGCTCCTCGGCATAACCGCCACAGGTTTGGTTTACAGCCAAAGCCTCCTGGGGGGCTTGGTGGCCTCGCAATGGGCCCTGCACCAATGCCTGAGCCGCTCCGATCGCTGCTGGGTGATGAATAGTCACCTCCTCGGCGTGGTTCCGGCCACCCTCGCCACCCTGCTCCTCGTCGGGATGGCACTCCGCACCCCGGCCTTACATCCGAGTTTGCGTAAATTGGCGATCGCCGCCGGTAGCCTCGTCGCCCTCCAAGCCCTGGTCGGCGTTGCCACCTATCGACTCCATCTCCAAGTCGAACCCCTCACCGTCACCCATCAAGCGGTGGGTGCTGCACTCTTGGGGGTTTTGACCGTTTTCACCGTCGTTGCCCGTCGCGATTTGGCATCCCAACCCTAATCTAGGTTGGCGATCGCCCCCGCTGTGATGCCCCTGCATCATTCAAGCTCCCACGCTCTACACATTTATCACGTAAGGACACGACTTCATGATTGGGACAAG
This sequence comes from Spirulina subsalsa CS-330, assembly GCF_028330765.1. GTDB lineage: Bacteria > Cyanobacteriota > Cyanobacteriia > Cyanobacteriales > Spirulinaceae > Spirulina > Spirulina subsalsa_A. Next base: position 14,276 of record NZ_JAQMTY010000174.1, read on the forward strand.
TTACACCCCGAAACACGAAAACATTCGTGATGTACTCAAAAGCTACCTCCAACTCACCAAGCCCCGGATTATTCCCCTCCTCCTGATTACCACCGCTGCGGCGATGTGGATTGCCGCGAAGGGCAATGTTGACCCGCTGCTGCTGGTGGTGACGCTCCTAGGGGGAACCCTGGCCGCCGCGTCGGCTCAAACCCTGAACTGCATCTACGACCAAGATATTGACTACGACATGGTAAGGACGCGCAAACGTCCGATTCCCGCCGGTCGAGTGCAGCCCCGCCATGCCTTGGTGTTTGCGATCGCTCTCGGTGTCGCGTCCTTTACCCTTTTCTGTGTCTTCGTCAATCTGCTCAGCGCCCTCCTCGCCATGGCGGGCATCGCCTTCTACATGGTGATCTATACCCATATTCTCAAACGCCATAGTTCCCAAAATATTGTCATCGGGGGCGCAGCGGGTGCAATTCCGCCCCTCGTCGGTTGGGCCGCCGTCACGGGGGATCTTAGCCTTACGGCTTGGCTCCTGTTCGCCCTGATTTTCCTCTGGACTCCCCCGCATTTTTGGGCCTTGGCCTTGATGATTCGGGAAGACTACGCCCAGGTGAATGTGCCGATGTTGCCCGTCGTCGCAGGGGAAGCCGAAACCGTCAAGCAGATTTTGATCTATACCTTGCTGGTGATTCCCTGCTCATTTTTGTTGATTTATCCCTTGGGTGAATTGGGGATTGTCTATGGTGCGATCGCTGTGTTTCTCGGCCTTGGTTTCTTCCAAAAAGTCTGGCAACTTTACCGCTCTCCATCGGATCTTCCCCTGGCGAAAGCGACCTTTAAATATTCCATTCTCTACATGATGTTGCTCTGTACTGGCATGGTTGTCGATAGTTTACCCCTCACCCACCATGCGATCGCATCGTTAGGGCAGTTCCTCCAAACCATCGCCTTGGTCTAGCGCGATCGCATCACCCCAAAACGGGCGCACCCTCATCCCCAACCCTTCTCCCCCAGGAGCAAGGAGCCAAAAGCCCTCTCCTGGGGGAGAGGGTTGGGTGAGGGATTGCATAACTGGGATGCACCCGCTGTTCAACCGATCAATCAACACCGTGAGGAATGGAGCAGGAAACTGGTGAATCTTCCTGAATCAGTTTCATTTTCCTGAAATCATCATGGCTCTTCCGTTTCCATTGATTTGGTGTTTGGTTGGGATCGGCTGTTGTGGGGCAGAGGTGTTCATCTTGTCCAAACGTTCCCTTCGGTACGCGGGACTTTTTCCCGGTGCGATCGCCTTCATTCTCGCTCTCTTCACCTGGCGCTACGGATTTTTAGCAGATCAATTTCAATTCCAACTGTTGTACTGGATGGTTCTCTCCACCATGTTGGTAATCTGGGTGCGACCCATGTTGAGCAAGTCCCAAGGCTACCGCGAACCCCTCGTGCTGGAAGCCATCAGCCTCACTCCCATCTTGCCGGGTCAAACGGGGCGCGTTCTCTACGAGGGGACATCCTGGGCAGCACGGGCAGAATCCTACAGTGAAGCGATCGCCCCCCAACAAACGGTCTATGTCCTTGAGCAACAGGGAACAACCTTAGTGATCACGGCCCTGCTTGATAGCTGTAGTCAGGTTGCTTAGGGACAAGGGTATGTCTAGGGACAAGGGGCTTAAGCCCCTTGCCTGCTCTAACGATATCGACCACTGCTTCAGTCTCAATAAGCCTCCGGAGCCGCTGCCTCAACCCCTCACCATGATGATAATTATTAACAATTGTGATTTCCCTGACGACATTTCTCCGTGAATTGTCTGACCCGGTTCTAGAAAGCTTGTAGGTACAATCAAGAAACAGAATTTAAGCCTGCACCGTTTTCATAACCTTCAATGGGAGACCTCTTGTCCTGTGTCCTCTGATGCCATCACTCTCAGTCATGCCGACTACACCGCTTTGCAAGCTGAACTTGAGGCCCTGCGCCGACAGGTTCAGCACCAACGACTCGAACCCTTCAAGCAACAACGCATTATTTCAAGCACCATTGAACGGGTGCGAGCATCTCTCAATATTGAAGAGATTTTGCTCACAACGGTGACCGATGTTCGCCAACTGTTGCAGGCGGATCGGGTGGCGGTTTTTGAGTTTGACCCCAAATCGGGCTATGACGATGGCACGTTTGTGATTGAGTCCATTGACCCGCGTTTTACATCGGTGGTGTCCTATCGTGTCCACGACCATTGTTTTGGGGAGCAGTTTGCGGCGGACTATGTCCAAGGGCGATGTCAAGCGGTGGCGGATATTGAGGCGGCGGGCTTGAGTTCCTGCCATCAAGAGATTTTGGCACAGTTTCAGGTGCGGGCGAATTTAGTAGTGCCATTGTTGCAGGGTGAGCAGCTTTGGGGGTTGCTCTGTGTGCATCAATGTGGCGGGCCGCGTCTGTGGCAGGAGGATGAGGTGGAGTTTGTGCGGCAGATTGGCGGTCATCTGGGGGTGGCGTTGCAACAGGCGGGATTGTTTGCTCAGGTGCAGCAGCAGACCACTGAACTAGAGGCATTGCGCGATCGCCTCAAGACCCAAATTACCCAACAGCAGACCTCTTTGCAGTCCTTGCAGCAACAACATGTGTCGGTGCAAGGTCAATTGCAATCGCGGGAAAATCAACTCTATCAATTTGTGGAGCATACGCCGGCGGCGGTGGCGATGTTTGATCCGGAAATGCGGTATCTGTTGGCGAGTCGGCGCTGGCTTGAAGACTATGGTTTGGGCGATCGCGAGGTAATTGGGCGATCGCATTACGAGATTTTCCCCACCCTTGACGACAACTGGAAAGCCATCCATCAACGCTGCTTAACGGGGGTCATCGAGCGTTGTGAGGAAGACTCCTTTACCCGCGAAGACGGGTCAACTGAATGGCTCACCTGGGAAATTCGCCCCTGGTATGACGACCATGGCAACATCGGCGGCATCATCATGTTTACCGAAGTGATTACCCCCCGAAAACGGATTGAAGCGCAACTCCGGGAGGCCAATGAACGCCTGGAAACCGTGGTGGACGAAAAAAGTACCCGCCTTAAAAATACGGAATCACGCCTGCAAAATATTGCGGAAAACCTGCCGGGAATGCTCTATCAATACGCCGTGCAACCGGATCACCCAGAGGGCTATTTCCTCTACGCATCATCCCGTAGTCATGACATTTTTGGTTGTCCGCCGGAGGCGATGGCCGGCGGACTGGTGGCGACCCATCCCGATGATCAACGGCGTTTAGCGACATTAATTCAGCAGTCGGCGACGACCTTAGAGAAATTTCGCTATGAAGGGCGAATTCAAAACCAAAAATCCGGGGAAACGCGCTGGATTGAGGCAATTTCGCAGCCGGATGTGTACGAAGATGGCAGCATTGTCTGGGATGGGGTGATGTTTGATATTAGCGATCGCAAGCAGATCGAGCAAGAACTTCGCCTTTATAAACAGGCCCTGGCCAGTTCCAGCGATGCCGTGGGCATTTCGACCCCAGCGGGCGTGCATATCTACCACAACCAAGCCTTTAACGACCTTTACGGCTATTGTTCGGCGGCAGAATTCCAAGCAGCGGGGGGCATGGCGGCGGCGTTTGTTGATCCGGCGGCGGCGGCGGCGGTGATGCGATCGCTCCAAGCCGGTCAACCCTGGAGCGGCGAAGTCATGCAACGCACCCAAAACGGCACAAAGCTCAATGTCTTGCTCCGGGCTGATGTGATCCGCGATGATGACGGCACGATTTTAGGCTTTGTGGGCGTAAACACCGACATCACCGACTTCAAAGCCGCTGAACGGGCCCTCCAACAAACCACCAACAACCTCCAAGAAGCCCAGCACCTCGCCCACATCGGCAACTGGAGCTACGACATCGCCCAGGATCAGATCACCGGCTCTGAAGAGCTGTTTCGCATCTTTCGCCGTCCGCCCACCTCGGAACCGCTCCCCCTCAATACTTGGCTCTCGTTTTATCATCCCGACGATCGCCCCCTGCTCCACACCGCCCTTGAACAAGCCCAAGAAACCGGCCACAACCAAAATCTTGAACTGCGGATTTTAAAAAGTGCCCAGGCGGTGGGCCATGTGCAGGTTCGGATTGCGCGATCGCCCCAAACCCCCCACGCCCCCGCCCGTCTTTATGGAACTCTCCTCGATATCACCCAACGCAAAAACGCCGAACTCCTCGCCCAGCAAAAAGCCGCCGAAATTGAAACCGCCCTCCATACCCTTCAGCGCACCCAATCTCAACTGATCCAAAGTGAGAAAATGTCGAGTTTAGGGCAACTGGTGGCGGGGGTTGCCCATGAAATTAACAATCCGGTGAATTTTATCTATGGCAACATCACCCACGCCACCGAATACGCCGCCAGTCTGCTGGAAATTATCGCCGCCTTCCAAGTCCAGTATCCCAACCTCCCGCCGGATTTGGCAGATCTGATCGACGAGTTGGATCTTGACTTTTTGCGTGAGGATTTGCCGAAACTCCTCAGTTCAATGCAGGTGGGGGCCCAACGCATTCGGGAGATTGTCGCCTCGTTGCGCACCTTTTCTCGCTTGGATGAGGCGGAGGTGAAGGCGGTGGATCTCCATGAGGGGATTGATAGCACCTTGATGATTTTGCAAAGTCGATTTAAGGCACGGAGCGATCGCCCTGCCGTGACCCTCAATAAAAACTATGGCCATCTGCCCAAGGTGGAATGCTATCCGGGGCAGTTGAATCAAGTGCTGATGAATATCATTGTCAATTCCCTCGATGCGATGGAAGAGCGGGATCAACAGCGCGATCGCGCTACCTGTGCAGCAAGCCCCAGCAGTCTCTCGATCAGTACCGGGGTCGATTTAACTGGGGGCAATGTGGTGATTCGGATTCGCGACAATGGCCCCGGCATTCCGGATGCGATCCAATCGCGGATCTTTGACCCCTTCTTTACCACCAAGGCGATCGGCAAAGGAACCGGCATGGGGATGTCGATCAGCTATCAGATCATCACCGAACGCCACGGCGGCTCATTAACCTTTGTCTCCTCTGACCAAGGCACTGAATTCACCCTCAGCATCCCCGCCTATCAGGCCGTCACCGCCTAGGGTCGCTTAGGTGGGTTGGGGGATGGCGCTGCGGATGGTGCCGATCAAGCAGGCGCGATCGCAATTCGCCCCCGTAAAATCCGCCCCCTGCAAATCCGCACAGAGCAAATTCGCCCCCACCAAATTCGCCCCCGCAAAATTCGCCCCCCGCAGGTCACATTCTTCCAAATTCGCCTCACTTAAATTCGCCCCCTGTAAATCCGCCTGGGCCAGGCATGCCCCCTTCAAATTGGCACTATTCAGCGTCGCGCCCCGCAGGTCTACCCCCCGCAAATCCGCCCCCTGAAAATTAACCCCCGTCAAATTCGCCCCACTCAAGAACGCACCGGCCAACGAAGCCTGCACCCCCTTCGCACTCATCAAATTACTACCCCGCAGATTACTCCCCCGCAAATCTCCGTGGGAAAAATCACTTTGCATCAGATTGACCCCGACAAAATTCGCCCGGCCATCCACCTGCAACAACTGCGCCCCCAGCAAATTTGCCCCATCAAACCGGCCGCCTTTCAAAGACGCATGGGAAAAATTGACACCGACTAAATTCGCTCCCACCCAATTAACGCGGTCTAGGGATGCATTCGATAAATCTTCATCTTCTAGATCCACCCCAGGGAGATCTTTTAGTTGACCTGCGCGAATCGCCTCAATGTCCATAGAAAATTGTGTTAGAAAACCAGCAACAGCGACATCACCCTCCAGTAGCGGTAATGTTCGGGAAACACTACTTACAGAGAAGGGACTCTCCCCGTCAGTATAGAACTAACTACTGAACAGTAGAAGACTTTCCCCCCAAGGTGGAACAGCCTTCCTCACTGTAACTCTGTTGTAGATAGCCCGGAGCACCAAAAAAATTATGGCAAAAGTCGTTGGAATTGACCTCGGCACCACTAACTCTTGCGTCGCTGTGATGGAGGGCGGCAAGCCTACCGTCATTGCCAACGCGGAAGGGTTTAGAACCACTCCATCCGTTGTCGCCTATGCGAAAAACGGCGATCGCCTCGTCGGTCAAATCGCCAAACGTCAAGGCGTGATGAACCCGACCAACACCTTCTATTCCGTCAAACGCTTCATCGGTCGCAAACACGGCGAAGTCAACGTCGAAACCACCGAAGTCTCCTACAAAGTTCTCCAAGACAACAACGGCAACGTCAAACTCGACTGCCCCGCCTTGGAAAAACAATTCGCCCCCGAAGAAATCTCCGCCCAAGTGTTGCGGAAACTAATCGAAGACGCGAGCAAATACCTCGGCGAAACTGTCACCCAAGCCGTGATTACCGTACCGGCATACTTTAACGACTCCCAACGCCAAGCCACCAAAGACGCGGGTAAAATCGCGGGGGTCGAAGTATTGCGGATCATCAACGAACCCACCGCCGCATCCCTGGCCTACGGTTTAGACAAGAAGAGCAACGAAACCATTCTCGTCTTTGACCTTGGGGGCGGGACGTTTGACGTGTCCATCCTCGAAGTGGGCGATGGTGTGTTTGAAGTGCTTGCCACCTCTGGGGATACCCATTTGGGCGGTGACGACTTCGACAAAACCATCGTGGACTACCTAGCGGAAAACTTCAAGAGCACCGAAGGGATTGACCTCCGCAAAGATAGCCAAGCCCTGCAACGCCTCACCGAAGCCGCTGAAAAAGCCAAAATCGAACTGTCGAGTGTCACCCAAGCGGAGATTAACCTCCCCTTCATCACCGCCACCCAAGACGGGCCGAAGCACCTTGACATCACCCTCACCCGCGCTAAGTTTGAAGAACTCTGCGCCAGCTTGATCGATCGCTGCCGGATTCCGGTGGAAAACGCGGTGCGCGATGCGAAGCTGGATAAGAGTGCGATCGATGAAATCGTCCTTGTTGGCGGTTCGACGCGGATTCCGGCCATTAAAGAAGTGGTCAAAAAAGTCCTCGGCAAAGACCCCAACCAAAGCGTCAACCCTGATGAAGTGGTGGCCGTGGGTGCGGCAATTCAAGGCGGTGTCTTGGCCGGTGAAGTGAAAGATATTCTCCTCCTTGATGTCACCCCCCTCTCTTTGGGTGTGGAAACCCTCGGCGGCGTGATGACCAAAATCATCCCCCGCAACACCACGATTCCCACGAAAAAATCCGAAGTCTTCTCCACGGCTGTGGATGGGCAAACCAACGTAGAAATTCACGTTCTCCAAGGGGAACGGGAAATGTCCAAGGACAACAAGAGCCTCGGAACCTTCCGCCTCGATGGCATTCCCCCAGCGGCCCGGGGTGTGCCGCAAATCGAAGTCACCTTTGACATTGATGCCAACGGGATTCTGAACGTGACCGCGAAAGATAAGGGCACGGGTAAAGAACAATCGATCAGCATTACCGGGGCTTCGACCCTGCCGGATACGGAAGTGGATCGCATGGTCAAGGAAGCGGAAGCCAACGCCGCATCCGACAAAGAGCGCCGCGAGAAGATCGATCGCAAGAACCAAGCCGATACGCTGGTGTATCAAGCGGAAAAACAACTCACGGAATTGGGCGACAAAGTCCCCGCCGCTGAGAAGGACAAGGCCGAAGCGCTGCTCAAGGATCTCCGCGAAGCCGTCCAAACCGAAGACGACGACAAGATCCAAACCGTGATGCCCGAACTGCAACAGGTGCTCTACGCCATCGGCAGCAGTGTCTACCAAGATGCGGCAGGGGCTGCGGGGGCTGAAGGGCCACAAGATCCAGCGGGTGACGCTCCGAGTGGCGGTGCATCGGATGGTGGCGATGATGTGATTGATGCTGAGTTTTCGGAAACGAAGTAGTCTGCACTGTGGCTATGGATGGCCGATCGCGGTGATCCATGAGCGACAGGATGGGAAAATGCTCGGCCGGTGGGCCGGGCATTTTGCGATCGACCCTCACCCAACCTTCTCCCATGAGGCGGGGGCTGATCCATAAACCGATCTCAAGCCTCCAAATCCCTCGTTCGATCCCCCCTAGCCCCCCTTAAAAAGGGGGGAACCGGAATAAAGTCCCCCTTTTTAAGGGGAACCGCTCAAAGTCCCCCTTTTAGGGGAACCGCTCAAAGTCCCCCTTTTTAAGGGGGATTTAGGGGGATCATCCACGGGGCGGGGGCGTTAAACGCCCTTTTTCTGGGGGAGAAGGATTGGAGTTGAGGGATTGAAATACGAAGAAGGGCAAGAATGACTCAGGTGAAATTACCCAACTTACCCAAACCGAGGCGCGATCGCGCCCCTCGTTGGCCCTGGATTGCGCCCCCCGATCCGCGCCCCTTACCGCCCCATTGCCCCAAACTTACCATCGTCATCCCCAGCTACAACCAAGGGGATTATCTGGAAGCGACCCTGCGATCGATCCTGCTCCAAGGCTATCCCGCCCTCGAAATTTGGGTTATTGATGGCGGCAGTACGGATCAAACCCTGGCGGTTCTCCAGATGTATCGCGAGTGGGTGCAGTGGATCAGCGAACCGGATCGGGGGCAGTCCGATGCGGTGAATAAAGGGTTACAGCGAGCAACGGGGGACTGGATCGGCTGGCAAAATTCCGATGATACCTATGCCCCCGATGCCTTCGCCCATTTCGCCCACGCCCTCGCGGAGCAGCCCGACAGCGAGGTGATCTATGGCCGCCTCGATCACATCAATGCGGCGGGCGAATATCTGTTTCCGTACCCCGTGACCGAAGCAACAGTGGGCACGATGATCCCCTATTCGGCGGTGACCAATCACGCCGTTTTTTTTCGTCGCGCCATCATCGACGCGGGGCAGGGGTTGGATCTGACCTATCACCACTGTATGGATCAAGAGTTTATTTTGCGGCTGCTGCTGCGGGGCTATCGCTTCACCTTCACGCCTTATCTATTAGCCCATTGGCGCTTGCATGAGCAGAGTAAATCAACGCAACAGATGGAAATCTGGGCGCGGGAGGCGTTTCGGCTCTGTCAGCAGGTCTATGGGGCGGAGGTGGCTCCGGAGGTGCGGGCGAAGGCGCGGGACTGCCTGTATAGTTTGTGTGCGGATAGTTTTGCGAAGGGACGGCTTGGGGTGTTTCGGGAACAGGTGGCGGTGTTGCGATCGCAATTCCACCTCACGCCCTCCCTCTGGCTCAAGTCCCATCTCGCCAAGCTGCCGGGGATACGTCACCTGATCCGCTGGAAGGCAAGCCTACGAGGAAGAGAGGGTTAACGATGGTGAATCTGGCCTATCGGGCGGCGCGGTGGAAAGGGGCGATGATGCGGCGCTGGTATCGGGCGCGATTGCCGCAGCTTGTTCGCCGTCCGGGACTGTGGCGCGATCGCCTCCCCGCCTCGGTCTATGCCCTCTCCTGTGGTCGCGATCTCCCGGAACAGGTGGCCAGTGTGCGATCGCTGTTCACCTATGCCGGTGTGCCCGATCGCTACGTGATCGTCTCGGACGGCAGCTACAGCCCCGCCCAGATTGACCTCCTCACCGCCCTGCATCCCTGCGTTCAAGTCATCCCCCTCACGGACTTCGCCGATCCCGCCCTACCACCCGAAGTCACCACCTACGCCCACCTCAACCCGATGGGCAAAAAGTTAATGATGATCTGCTCGATCCCAATCCAGGGGCCGACGATCTACAGCGATTCGGATATTTTTTGTTTTCCGGGGGCGCAGCAGTTGCGCGATCGCCTCACCGCCCCCGGTGATCACTCTTTCTATCTCCCCGACGCAGACCCCGCCTTCGATCGCCGCATCTTAACCGGCATCCCCGATCGCGAACCGATCAACGGTGGGTTTATCATCTTTCGGCGCGTCCCCGACTGGGGCGAAGCGATGGCACGATTTCTCGCCCTTGATGGCCCGCCCAATTATTTCACCGAACAAACCATGATGCACCTCACCCTCCACCGCGACGGCGCACAACCCCTAGAGCGCGATCGCTACATCATGGGCCGCGAGGATGAATTCCACTGGCGCGATCGCTACGCGGGCGATCGTACCGTTTTGCGCCACTACGTTACCCCCGTGCGGCATAAATTTTGGGGCAATTGGCAGTATTTAACCTGAGCGATCGTGCCCTCATCCCTAGCCCTTCTCCCCCAGGCGAAGGGAACGAAAAGCCCTCTCCAGCGGGAGAGGGTGGGGTGAGGGGGTCGGGCTGCGTACAATACGAATTAGACCACATTTAACCTGAGCGATCGTGCCCTCGTCCCTAGCCCTTCTCCCTTAGGAGAAGGGAACGAAAAGCCCTCTCCAGCGGGAGAGGGTGGGGTGAGGGGATCAAGCTGAGTACAATACGAATTAGACCACATTTAACCTGAGCGATCGTGCCCTCATCCCTAGCCCTTCTCCCCCAGGCGAAGGGAACGAAAAGCCCTCTCCAGCGGGAGAGGGTGGGGTGAGGGGATCAAGCTGCGTACAATACGAATCAGACCACACGCCAGAGGTGAAAAAATGTTAACCGTCGTTTCGCCCGAAACACTCTATTTATCCGCCGGAACCGTGATGCGATCGCCGGCCACTTGGCAAGAGTATCAAACCCTCTGCGAACAGCGGGGCGACCATTCAATTCCTCGGCTTAAATATCGTTTTGGAGAAGTATTGTTAATGTCCCCACTACCGAAACATGGTCGTGATGTTAGTTTAATTGCGGACATCATCAAAGTCCTACTGGATTCCTTGAATCAAGAGTATGATTCATTTACTCCCGTAACGATGCAACTGCCCGAAACAAGCGGCATTGAACCGGATTATTGTTTTTACATCGACCATTGGCAAACGGTTTCGGGCAAAGACCGGATTGATTGGCGCAATGATCCGCCGCCCGACTTGGTGTTAGAAATTGACATCACAAGTTATTCCGATGTGCGAGATTATTTACCCTATCAAGTGCCGGAAGTGTGGCTGTTTCGCAATCAAAAACTGGTAATTTATCAATTGCAAACTGATGAATATACCATCACACCCCAAAGCCGCTATTTCCCTGCGATTAACGTGGCGGATGTGGTCGCTCAGGGTTTAGACATTGCCTATCAGCGCAACACTAGCGCCGCCATTCGGAGCTTGAAACAGCAGTTAAGAAAGCGGGAACTGGACTAGCAAAATGTCTGAACCGCGATCGCCCCCTGAACCCTCACCCCACCTCAAATAAATCGGCAGGGCTGGGCTAAGGCTCGCTGTAATAGATCCTGATAGGCGCGATCGCCCACCACATAGGCCCCGAAGCGTTCTAGGTGGGGATTTTGTAATTGGGCATCAAAGAGGGTGAATTGGCGCGATCGCAAATGTTCCACCAGCTTCACCATCGCCACCTTCGACCCCTCCGGAATCTGGAAAAACATCGATTCGCCAATAAAGGCCCCCCGAATCGCCAGCCCTAAAATTCCCCCCGCGAGGCGATCGCCCTGCCAGGTTTCAAAACTATGGGCCCAGCCCGCCCGGTGCAACTGGAAATAAATGTCTTGCAGTTCCGGCGAGATCCACGTAGTTTCCCGCGCCGCACAGCCGGCACAGACCGCCGCAAAATCGCGATCGATCGCCACCGTGAAACGATTTTGATTCAGCGATCGCCGCAACGACTTCGGAAACCGAAACCGCTCATCTAAGGGAATCAGCGCCCGCTTCTGGCTCGTATACCAGCCCAACTCCTCCTGCTCATCCGCCATCAGAAAATAGCCCTGGGAATATCCGTCAATGATCGTTGCTGTATCAATCTGCATCTTGTTCATTTGCCTATCACCCCAAGACCCTGCCGCTAACCCTGCGATCGCCCCCTGCACTCAAAGCCCATGATGATACCATGGTTATCTGTAGGCCGTAGTGACAGCGCAACAAGACTCAACGCGCTCCATTGCCCACATCACCGTTTTATAATCGAAAACCACCGCTCACCCATGGGGCTGTTTTAAGAGGTATGTTTAAAAACTTATTTGGCGATCCCAACACTCGCAAACTCAAAAAATTTCAACCCCTTGTGGCCGATGTCAACGCCATCGAAGAGGACATTCAAGCCCTATCCGATGATGAACTGCGGAGCAAAACCTTTGAATTTAAAGAGCAACTCGCCAAAGCTCGCACCGACTTAGAACGCAGCGATATCCTTGATGATATCCTCCCCGAAGCCTTCGCCGTCGTTCGTGAAACCGGCCTGCGCGTCTTGGGCATGCGTCACTTTGATGTCCAACTGATCGGCGGCATGGTACTCCACAGCGGCCAAATCGCCGAAATGCGCACCGGGGAAGGCAAAACCCTCGTCTCCACCCTTCCCGCCTACCTCAACGCCCTCAGCGGTCACGGTGTCCATGTTGTCACCGTCAACGACTACCTCGCCCGCCGTGATGCCGAATGGATGGGACAAATTCACCGCTTCCTCGGCCTCAGCGTCGGCTTGATCCAAGCGGGGATGAGTCCCGCCGAACGCAAGAAAAACTACGCCTGTGATGTCACCTACGCCACCAACAGCGAACTGGGGTTTGATTATCTGCGCGACAACATGGCCACCGCCATGGATGACGTGGTACAGCGGCCCTTTAACTACTGCGTGATTGACGAAGTGGATTCCGTGCTGATCGACGAAGCCCGCACCCCGCTGATCATTTCCGGCCAAGTGGAGCGCCCCACGGAAAAATATCTCCGCGCCGCCGAAATTGCCCGCCAACTCTTCCCCCAAAACGAAGAAGAGGGCACGGGGGAATACGAAGTGGATGAAAAAGCCCGTAACGTCTTGCTCAATGATGAAGGCTTTGCCAAAGCAGAGGAATTGTTGGGCGTGACGGATCTTTACGACCCTGAAGATCCTTGGGCGCATTATATTTTCAACGCGATTAAAGCGAAAGAACTCTTCATCCCCGATGTGAACTACATCGTGCGCGATGACGAGATTGTGATTGTGGATGAATTTACCGGCCGAGTGTTGAAGGGTCGCCGTTGGAGTGATGGTTTGCACCAAGCGATCGAGGCCAAAGAAGAGGTGAAGATCCAAAATGAAACCCAAACCCTCGCCACAATTACCTATCAAAACTTCTTCCTGCTCTATCCGAAATTGGCAGGGATGACGGGGACGGCGAAAACGGAAGAGGCGGAATTTGAAAAAATCTATGACCTCCAGGTGACGATCATTCCCACCAACTTGCCTACCCGTCGCTTTGATATGGCGGATGTGGTCTATAAGACGGAAGAGGCGAAGTGGACAGCCGTGGCGATGGAATGCAAAGAGATGCACGAACTGGGCCGCCCGGTGTTGGTGGGGACGACTAGTGTTGAAAAGTCGGAAGTCCTCGCGAAGTTGCTGCAAGGGTTGCAGATTCCCCATAATCTCCTCAATGCGCGACCGGAAAATGTGGAACGGGAATCGGAAATTGTCGCCCAAGCGGGCCGTAAAGGGGCGGTGACGATCGCAACGAACATGGCGGGTCGCGGGACAGATATTATCTTGGGGGGGAACTCGGACTATATGGCCCGTCTCAAGGTGCGGGAATACCTGATGCCCAAGATTGTCATGCCCGAAGACAAGGAATTAATGGTCAGCGTGCCGGGGGTGAAGGGGAAACGGAAATCCGCCCAAGGCTTCGGGGATGACGCAAAACCGCCGAAAACCTGGAAAGCCTCCTCGGATATTTTCCCGACGGAGTTGTCCAGCCAGGCGGAAACGCTGCTCAAGGACGTGGTGGCGTTGGCGGTGCAGCAGTATGGCGAGCAGAGTCTGCCGGAATTGGAGGCGGAAGAGAAGATTGCGATCGCCGCTGAAAATGCCCCCGTTGATGATCCGGTGCTCGAAAAACTGCGGGAAATCTACAACACGATCCGCCGCGAATACGAAGCCCTCACCGGCAAAGAGCACGACGAAGTGATTCAACTCGGCGGCCTCCATGTCATCGGCACCGAACGCCACGAATCTCGCCGGATTGATAACCAATTGCGGGGCCGCGCCGGTCGTCAGGGTGACCCCGGTTCGACGAAATTTTTCCTCAGTTTGCAGGATAATTTGTTGCGGATTTTTGGGGGCGATCGCGTCGCCGGCCTAATGAATGCCTTCCGCGTTGAAGAAGATATGCCCATCGAATCCGGGATGCTGACCCGCTCCCTCGAAGGCGCACAGAAAAAAGTCGAAACCTTCTACTACGACACCCGCAAACAGGTGTTCGAGTACGACGAAGTGATGAACAACCAACGCCGCGCCATCTATGCCGAGCGTCGCCGCGTTCTCGAAGGCTTCGACCTCAAAGAACAGGTGATCGGCTACGCTGAGCGCACCATGGACGACATCACCGACGCTTACACTAACCCGGAATTGCCCCCCGAAGAATGGAAACTCAATGATCTCGTTGGCAAAACCAAGGAGTTTATCTACCTCCTCGCCGATCTAGAGCCGAAACACCTCGAAGACATGACGATCGGGGAAATTAAAACCTTCCTCCATGAAGAAGTCCGCAAAGCCTACGACCTCAAAGAACATCAGATCGACAAAATCCAGCCCGGCCTGATGCGCCAAGCGGAGCGGTTCTTTATCTTGCAGCAAATTGATACCCTCTGGCGGGAACACCTCCAAGCCATGGATGCGTTGCGGGAGTCGATCGGGCTGCGGGGCTACGGTCAAAAAGATCCCCTGATCGAATACAAGCAGGAGGGCTATGAAATGTTCCTCGAAACGATGATCGATATTCGTCGTAACGTGGTTTACTCCCTCTTTCAATTCCAGCCCCAAGGTCAAACCCAAACCCAAACCCAAACCGTCTAGATCCCCCCTGCCCCCCTTAAAAAAGGGGGGTGATCCTCCTTAAAACCAGATCCCCCCTGCCCCCCTTAAAAAAGGGGGTGATCCTCCTTAAAACCAGATCCCCCCTGCCCCCTTGAAAAGGGGGGTGATCCTCCTTAAAACCAGATCCCCCCTGCCCCCCTTAAAAAAGGGGGGTGATCCTCCTTAAAACCAGA
>NZ_JAQMTY010000175.1 GCF_028330765.1 Spirulina subsalsa CS-330
GGAGGAGTTGCGGGTGTTGGAGGTGGCGGCGCTGGAGGATTGGGGGAAGGTGCGCCCGGCGATTTTTGGGAATATTTTTGAATCAGCGATCGATGTGGGGGAGCGTCACGCCCACGGGATTCACTACACCTCGGAGGCGGATATTATGAAGATTGTTCGCCCGACGATTTCGCGCTATTGGGAGGAGCGGATCGAAGGGGCGAATACGATTGAGGAGTTAACGATTTTACAGGAGGAGTTACGGAATTATCGGGTGCTTGATCCGGCTTGTGGGTCGGGGAATTTCCTTTATTTGGCGTATCAGGAGTTAAAGCAAATTGAGCAGGATTTGCTGGATAAGATTGCGGAGCGGCGGCGGTCAAATACGGGACAAAGGCAGATCGGTTTTGTGACTCCGTTACAGTTTTTTGGAATTGACAATAATCGGTTTGCGGTGGAGTTGGCGCGGGTGACGTTGATGATTGCGCGAAAGGTGGCGATCGATCGATTGGATTTGCTTGAGTCGGCGTTACCGTTGGATACGTTGGATCAAAATATTGTTTGTAAGGATGCGTTATTTACGGAATGGCCGAAAGCAGATGCGATCATTGGAAATCCGCCGTTTTTGGGTGGCTATCGAATGCGAAAAGAATTAGGTGATAAGTACGCAGACAAAATCTTCTCTAAATTTGATGATGTTATAGATCAAGTAGATATTTGTAGCTATTGGTTTCGACTTGCTCATAGCCATCTAGAGCAAAAAGGTAGGGGGGGTCTAGTTGGCACTAACACAGTTAGTCAAGGTAAAACACGTATTGCTGGTCTTGACTATATTACGCAAAATGGAGCTTTAATTCACGAAGCTGTCTCAACACAGCCTTGGTCTGGAGATGCTAATGTACACGTTAGTATTGTTAACTGGTGTTATAGTAAAAGTAATAGTAATTTCCTAGATAACCAAAAAGTAAAACATATTAATTCTGCTTTGAAGTCAAGTCAAGATGTATCACAAGCCAAACGATTAAAAGCCAATTCCAACCATTGTTTTCAAGGGATTATGCCCGGAGGCAAAGATTTCTTGATCACAGAAGAGACAGCATTAAGTTGGATCAGCAGTGATGCAAGAAACCAAAATATACTAAGGCTTTTCTTGGATGGTTCAAACCTTGCCAAAGTTCCCAATGGCAAACCCAATAGATGGATCATAGATTTTGATGATTTATCCATTGAAGAAGCTAGTCAATATAAACTACCATTTAAGCACATACGAGAAAATGTGAAGCCTATCAGAGATAAAAATCGTCGTGAAACCCGCAGAATCAATTGGTGGAAGTTTGGTGAAAATGCACCTAAAATGCGGTGCTCTATTTTTGAGCTTCCTCACTATTTTGCTGTTCCGGAAACGTCAAAATGGTTTATTTTTTTAGTTTGTTACCCGGACTCAATACCAGGTAAAGCAACAAAGCCTGTTGCATCTGATGATTTTTATGTTTTGGGAATTTTAACGTCTAAGACTCATCGGGTTTGGGTCAAAGCGCAAAGCTCAACCCTAAAAGGTGATACTCGTTACACCCACAACACTTGTTTTGAAACCTTCCCATTTCCGCAAACTCCAACGCCGAAAATTGTTGAGAAAATTCGAGCGACGGCCACAGCATTGCATGAGTATCGCAGCGAGCAAATGGAGCGCAAACAATGGGGAATCACCAAACTCTATAACGCCTACTTTGATGAACCCGCCAGCCAACTGTATAAACTCCATCAACAACTCGATAAACTCGTTCTCCAAGCCTACGGATTTAAGCCCAACGATGACCTCCTCGAAAAACTGTTAACCCTGAATCTTGAACTTGCCGCCAAAGAAGAAGCCGGGGAAACTGTGATCGGCCCTTGGGCCCCCCAGTAAGCGGACGGGCGGGAAGCCCATCCCACAAAATTAATTTTTGGACAATCAAAATCAGGGTTGTGCTTGGGGGATGGGTTGGATCGGGCGGGCGAGAGATGGCGATCGCACTCCTGGCAACCCGGCTAAAATTCGCTCCAACATTGGGCTAATTTTCGCCACCTGTTCGGCGCGAATAATCATGTCCCACAGCGGTTCAAACTTTTTCCAGCCTCCCGCATAGAAGAGATGGCGGGCGCGATGCTCCCAGGTGGGTTTTTGCCAAGCCCCTTGGAAAATTGCCGACCAACGATAAAACTGCTGGTACGATCGCCAATACAACGATTCCAACGCTGCCGCATCGATACGGGCCGGTTGAAACACCACATGGCGCGTGTCGTAATCCGGCCAATGGTGATGGAGGAGGCGGCCTTGGGCGGCCATGCGATCGTAAAGAGCCGTGCCGGGATAGGGGGTGAGGATGTGAAAGGTAGCAGTTTCGATGCCCTGGCTGACGGCCCATTCCACAGTGCGATCGCCCACAGACGGATCATCCTCATCCATGCCATAGACAAAACTCCCGTTAATCATCACCCCAAACTCATGGAGGCGACGGATTGCAGCGGTGTAGTCCCGGTTGAGATTGTGATATTTATGCTGCTCCCGTAGATTGGCTTCGTTGAGGGTTTCAAAGCCCACAAATAAACTCCGCAGCCCACTTTCCACCGCTTTTTCTAGCAAACCGGGTTTTAAAATGGCGTGAACGGTTCCCGCCGCCTGCCACACCCGATTCATGCCCCGCATCCCTTCAAATAAGCTCTCGGCAAATTGAGCATTACCAAAGAGATGATCATCTAAGAAAAAGAGATGTCGCCCCGGTAACCGCTCAATTTCCGCCAAGGCTTCGTCCACCGCTTGGGTGTAGAAGGATTTGCCCCCCTGATAGAACGCACCTTTATAACAAAAGTCGCAATGGTGGGGACAGCCCCGCGAGACGACGATGGAATTGGGCACGAGATAGCGATCGCGCTGAATCAGGTCGCGGCGAATCGGCGGCACACCAAGGAGCGATCGCACCGTGGAACCATAGACCGGCTGCACCGTCCCACCGTGCCAATCTGCCCAAAACTGCGGCCAGGTATCCTCACCGGGGCCGAGGAAAATCGTATCAGCGTGCTGGGCGGCTTCCTCCGGTAAGGCTGTGACATGGAGACCCCCTAAACACACATAGGCCCCCTGTGCTCGGTAGTGATCTGCGAGTTCATAGGCTCGGTAAGCGGAGGTGACATAGACCTGAATCACGACGAGATCCGGGTCATCATCCAAGGTCAAGGGTTGCACATGCTCATCCTGAAGCTCGATCTCGGCATCGTCGGGGCAGAAGGATGCGATCGTTGCTAACCCCAAGGGCGGAAAGAGGGAATATTTAATCGGTCGCCAATGGGGGCTGAGGGCTTCGGTGAGCGCCGGGAGAATCATCTTGATACGCATGGCAAGGGTAAAAAATACAGTATTCACCCACCCTCACCCCCAGGAAATTCGATTCCATCTAGTGCCCCATCAAGAATTATTGCGAGATACTACAGCGTGTTCATCCTCACCGAAGTTGCGAGTCTGGCTCTGGCAGGAGTGAGCCAGAGGCTCACACTACCATGACGGTAAATCTTCTGTAGTGCGAGCTTCTAGCTCGCTGCCCTCGTTCAGATTCGGCATTAGTGAGCCAGAGGCTCCCTAGGTGAGCCACTCTAGCGCGATCGCACTTTCCATCGTCGTCGTCACGGGTTGGGGTGGGGGGAGTTGGCTGGGGGTGATTTGGCCGGTGATCGGGGCGGTGAATTGGGGGTCAGCACTGGCGCAGAGGGGGATATGGCGATCGCTCACTAATAACCCCTGGGTGGGATCATAGCCGCGCCAGCCTGCACCGGGGAGATAGACCTCAATCCAGGCGTGGAGGTCGCGATCGCTTTGGTCGCGATCGCCCTCCTGATAGCCGCTGACAAATCGCGCCGGTATTCCCACACTGCGGCACACCTCCATAAACAGCACCGCCCAATCCCGACAAGACCCCTGACGGCGGCGCAGCGTCACCCCCGGCAGCCAAGGCGCACCGCTGTCCCGATAGATATAGTCCCAATCGGTGTAAAGGCATTGGTTGAGGCGGTTGAGGAAGTCGAGGGTATTGCCCTGGCTGTCGCTGTGGAGGTCTTGGGCGAGGGCGATCGCCCCCGGATCGAAACTCGCTTGCACCGGCTGGAGGTAGGGGGTGAGTTGGGCGGCGAGGCTGTGGGGATAGTCCCAGGGAAGGGTCATCACCCAGGGATCGAGGAGGTAGTTAAAGGGGTTGGATTGCAGGGTTTCGACGGTCATCACCGCTGTGATCGTCAGGGTGGGCGTGGGGTCGTGAAACCAGATCTTGGTGAGGGTGTTGCCGTCGAGGTCGGTGAATTGCGATCGCCCCACGGGTTCCGGCGTGACTTGCAATTCCCACTGCTCTAGCCGTTGTCTCGCGTCTCCGTGAGGATAAAGGCGGATCAGATGGGGTTTAAGGATGATGCGATCGCTGTAGCGGTAGGTGGTTTCGTGGCGGATATGATAGCGCATAATCCTAAACTATAGTGTCTCAAACCAAGGATAAAACCGAGGGCTGAGCGATGAGCGAAGTCGTTCGCGCAGCGTTTCCGGAGGAGATAGCCGGGCCGCTTACCCTATCCCTAACAGGAGGCTTCGCCAACGACTCCGCTCAGGGTGCGTGTCAAGTGCGCTCTAAAGCACTAGGCGCTCGGTTGCAATCCTGACCCCACCGGAGCGGTGGCGTTGAGTTTCAATTCTGGGTGATCCGCCACAATTTGTTGCATATTCCACTCATTTTTAAACAGCAACACCGGCCGCCCCCACAGATCTTTCACCACCATCGTATTAAACAGCCGCCCCGCCTTTTCCAACGCTTCCCAGCCCCCCGTCACCCACCGCGCCACACTGTAGCCCAAGGGTTCGAGGCGTGTTTCTACGTTGTATTCATTGGTCAGCCGGAACTGTACCACCTCAAATTGCAGTTGCCCCACCGCTGCGAGGATTGGGTCGCGTTTGAATTCATCGGCGGCGTGCATGATTTGGATCGCGCCTTCTTCTTGGAGTTCACTGATCCCTTTGTGGAATTGTTTGAATTTGGAGGGGTTGGGGTTTTTCAGGTAGGCGAAGAGTTCCGGGGAGAAACAGGGGATGCCTTCGTATTCCAGTTTTTTCCCTTGATAAATCGTGTCGCCGATCGCAAACACCCCCGGATTATTTAAGCCAATCACATCCCCCGGATAGGCCACATCGAGGGATTCGCGGCCCTGGGCAAAGAGTTTTTGGGGGCGCGACAGGCGCACGGTTTTGCCGGTGCGGGCATGGCTGACGGTCATGTCTTTTTCAAATTTGCCGGTACAGACGCGAATGAAGGCGACGCGATCGCGGTGTTTCGGGTCCATATTGGCTTGCAGTTTGAAGACAAAGCCGGTGAAGTCGGGATAGGTGGGATCAATTTCGCCCTTGGAGGAGTTGCGCCCCTCCGGTTTGAGGGCGTAATCGAGGAACGATTCGAGAAACAGTTGCACGCCGAAATTGGTCATCGCACTGCCGAAAAACACCGGGGTCATTGTGCCCGCGTGGATCTGTTCAAGGTCAAAATCCGGGGCGATTTCGTCGAGAATTTCGAGGGTTTCTTGTAGGCTTTCGTACAGATCCGGGTCAAGCAGATCCACCAGGCGGGGATCATCAAGATTCATCGTGGTATCCGTGGCGGCTTTGCTGCCGTGGGCCTGCCGTTCAAAGAGGTGAATTTTTTGTTGACGACGATCAAACACGCCTTTGAAGCGATCGCCGCTCCCAATCGGAAAATTCACCGCATAGGTTTGCAGCCCCAATTCCTGCTCAATTTCATCGAGTAATTCCAACGGATCACGACCGGGGCGATCCATCTTATTGACAAAGGTGAAAATGGGGAGCGATCGCAACTTGCACACTTCAAATAATTTACGGGTCTGAGGCTCCAACCCCTTCGCCGCATCAATGAGCATCACCGCATTGTCCGCCGCCGCCAAGGTGCGATAGGTATCTTCACTAAAATCCTGGTGGCCCGGCGTATCGAGCAAATTAATCTGATAGTTGCTGTAACTAAACTGCAATACCGTCGAGGTAATCGAAATCCCCCGCTGCTGCTCCATTTCCATCCAGTCCGATGTCACTTTGCGCTGGGCCCGCCGTGCTTTCACTGACCCCGCCTCGTGAATCGCTCCCCCGTAGAGCAGGAGTTTTTCGGTGAGGGTGGTTTTCCCCGCGTCCGGGTGGGAAATAATTGCAAAGTTGCGCCGACAATCAACGGCTTGCTGGAGTTCGGGATCGAGTTCAGGCATGGGGTGAGGAAATGAATGGAGGCGATGCAGGCAGTTAATTGTGGTGGGCAATGCCCACTCTATAGACCTGGTGAGAGGAACAAGGGGCTTAAGCCCCTTGCCTATCTTTTCGAGCTAGATCAATCCGATACCGCGAAAGGCTTTGTATGAACCGATCGCAATCACCGTGAACACTGCCAAAATACCGAAATAGACCACAACTGCCATGGGGGGTTCTCCTGCAAAATGAATTACACTAAAAGGCCTGTATTTTAAACCGTTTTACGTATTGTACCCGTTCCTATGACCGCAGTTCTTCGTGTTGATCTTCCTGAAAATGCCTACGATATTGCGATCGCACCCGGTTCCCTCCCGGAGATCGGCACGGCTCTCACCCCCTTAGGACTCGGTCACAAAATTCTCCTCGTTTCCAATCGCATCGTTAACCAATACTACGGCGACACCGTGCGCGAGTCCCTTACCGCCGCCGGATTCGAGGTGATCACCCATTTAATCCCTGTGGGGGAACGCTACAAAACCCTCAACTCGATCCAAAAAATCTACGACACGGCCCTAGAGCATCGCTTGGAACGCAATTCCACCTTCCTCGCCCTCGGTGGCGGCGTGATTGGGGATATGACGGGGTTTGCGGCGGCGACCTGGTTACGGGGTGTGAACTTTGTGCAAGTGCCAACGACGCTGCTGGCGATGGTGGATGCGTCGGTGGGGGGCAAAACGGGGGTGAATCATCCACGGGGTAAAAACCTGATCGGCGCGTTCTATCAGCCCAAACTGGTCTACATCGATCCCACTGTTTTAGACACCCTGCCCCCCCGTGAGTTTCGGGCGGGGATGGCGGAGGTGATTAAATATGGGGTGATTTGGGATGCGGATCTGTTCGCGCAACTGGAAGCGGCGGAACACCTCGATGCGGTTCAGACGATCGATCCGGCGCTGTTAGAGACGATTTTGGTGCGATCGTGCCAGGCGAAGGCGGATGTGGTGCGCCAGGATGAACGGGAAGGGGGGCTGCGGGCGATTCTGAACTATGGTCATACCCTCGGCCATGCGGTGGAAAGTTTGACGGGGTATAAGGTGATCAACCACGGGGAAGGGGTGGCGATCGGGATGGTGGCGGCGGGTCAGTTGGGAGTCGAGCTTAATCTCTGGGATCGCGCTTTGTCCCAACGTCAGGATGCTCTGATTATGAAAACGGGGTTACCGACGACGATTCCGGATTTTTTAGCGATCGCAGACCTCGTCAACATTCTCCAAAACGACAAAAAAGTCCAAGCCGGCAAAGTCCGGTTCATTCTCCCCACCGCGATCGGAGCCGTCACCATCACCGACCAAGTCCCCACCGCCACCCTCAAAACGGTGATCAAAGCCTGTCAATCCGCCATGCCCTAATCCTTTATAATTAAGCCTGCCTGGATGCTGGCTGCCCCTGTACGACATTCATTAAGGTTCGCATAATGACAGACAAGACAATCGCCCAATCCGTAGAATCTGAACGCATTGTTCCCCACATTGACACCAGTTCTCTGCCCCTCACCAAAGAAGAAGGGCTGATGCTCTACGAGGATATGGTGCTGGGTCGCCTATTCGAGGACAAATGTGCAGAGATGTATTATCGCGGCAGAATGTTCGGCTTCGTCCACCTCTACAACGGACAGGAAGCCGTTTCTACGGGGGTAATCCGGGCGATGCGTCGGGATGAAGACTATGTATCGAGTACCTACCGCGACCACGTCCATGCCCTCAGCGCGGGGGTTCCGGCGCGGGAAGTGATGGCGGAACTGTTCGGGAAAGCGACGGGATGCAGCAAAGGCCGGGGCGGTTCAATGCATATGTTTTCCGCTGAACATCGTTTACTGGGCGGCTATGCCTTCGTCGCCGAAGGAATTCCGGTGGCCACCGGGGCCGCGTTCCAATCGAAATATCGCCGCGAAATGATGAACGACCCCAACGCCGATCAGGTGACGGCCTGTTTCTTTGGGGATGGGGCGAGTAATAACGGGCAGTTTTTTGAATGTTTGAATATGGCGGCCCTGTGGAAGTTGCCGATTCTTTATGTGGTGGAAAATAACAAATGGGCGATCGGCATGGCCCACGATCGCGCCACCTCCCAACCGGAAATCTACAAAAAAGCCAGTGTCTTCAACATGACCGGCGTGGAAGTGGACGGCATGGATGTGCTCGCCGTGCGCAAAGTCGCCCTCGAAGCCGTGGAGCGGGCCCGCGCTGGGGAAGGCCCCACCCTGATCGAAGCCCTCACCTACCGCTTCCGGGGTCACTCCCTCGCTGACCCGGACGAACTCCGTGCCGCCCAAGAGAAAGAATTTTGGTTCTCCCGTGACCCGATCAAACGTTTGGCGAAAGATTTAGAAGCGCGGGGCCTCGCAACAGCGGCGGAACTCGAAGCGATCGATGCCAAGGTACAAGCTGAAATTGATGATGCGGTCGAATTCGCCGAAAACAGCCCTGAACCCGACCCCAGCGAACTGCGTCGCTACATTTTCGCCGAAGACTAACGAACTCGGCACAATTCAAGATTGGGCAATTAAAGGGGCTACGGCCCCTTTTGCGTCGGGCGATTCTTAGCCTTGGTCTTCACGAGTTTACGAAACTTAAGTTATGTTTATTAATTGAAACGGCAACCTTCAGACCGTGTATCCATTCACCCAGGGAATGGCTGAGTTAAAGGTTGCCGCTTTTCGCCCCTACTGAATTCAATAGACTTGTGACCAACCCGTCCGCCCCTTCTTCTTTTGCGCAGCGATCGCTTGTCATCGTGGTCACCCTTGTGAGTGTGATTCTCTTGGGAGTTGGGCTGTACTTATTTCAAGGGAGAGATCCCTATCTGCAAAGTGTGTTGCCCTTAAGCGGTGACCCGGAGCGCGGCCATGCCATCTTTGAAATTAATTGCGCAGGCTGTCACGGCATCTACGCCACTGGCGATGTGGGGCCGAGTTTAGAAAACCTATCCCGCCACAAGTCCGATCGCATGATCATCCATCAAGTGATTAGCGGCGAAACGCCCCCCATGCCGAAATTTCAACCCAAACCCCAGGACATGGCCGATCTCCTCAGCTATCTCAAACGCTTGTAACGATTCAGGATTAACAGGGCCGAGAGTTTGGAGCGATCGCGGCCTTGCCCACGGTTGGATCACATTCCCCTCAAGCTGCTCGTTTACTGGGTGGGATTTGTGGGGGGTGTGGGGGCGGCGGCGTTGGCTTTGCGTTCGCTGTAGCGATCGGTGAGGTGATCCACTTGATCCCGCAACAGCAGGGTAAAGCGATACAGTTCCTCCATCACATCAACGACGCGATCGCGATAGGCCGATTCTTTCATCGTGCCGTCTTCATGGAACTCTTGATAAGCCTTCGCCACCGAGGACTGATTCGGAATCGTGAACATCCGCATCCACCGCCCCAACAGCCGCATCGTATTCACCGCATTAAACGACTGCGACCCCCCCGACACCTGCATCACCGCCAACGTGCGCCCCTGAGTCGGACGAATCGCCCCCAAACTCAACGGAATCCAATCAAGCTGCGTTTTCATCAACCCCGAAATATTGCCATGGAGTTCCGGACTTGACCACACCTGTCCTTCTGACCAGAGGGACAGTTCCCGCAATTCCTGTACCTTCGGATGGGTCTCTGGTTCTGCGCCATGGAGCGGTAACCCCCTCGGATTAAAAAATTTCACCTCTGCGCCAAATCCTGCCATAATCCGGGCCGCTTCTTCAGCCAGCAGGCGACTGTAGGAGCGTTCTCGCAGGGAGCCGTAGAGGAACAGAATACGGGGTTGATGCTCAAAGCCTGTGCTCATGGTTGATACCTTGATTGTGTGGGTTTCGTGCCTTATGGTACAGCCCTTGGGGGTTTGCCACACCCTCGCAACGGGGCGAAAAGCGTTAGGCTAAGTGAGGAATTTTCATGCAATCTTTTTCTCAATTCTCCATGCTGAATGAATTAGCGCAGTCTCCTTTTGTCCAGTACCTTCATACTCCGTTTCTGCTGCTGATCCTCGTCATTTTAGAAGCTGTGCTCTCGGCAGATAATGCGGTGGCGCTGGCTTCCATTGCCCAAGGCTTAGACAGTCCCCAAGTGCAGCGACGAGCGCTCAATATTGGCTTGCTGGGGGCCTATGTGTTGCGAATGACGCTGATTGTGACGGCGACCTGGGTGCAGCAGTTTTGGCAGTTTGAATTGATCGGGGCGCTTTACTTGCTCTGGTTAGTGTGGCGTTACTATCGGGCGGCAGAAACCGACGATCGCACCTCCCATGGTTTTACGTTTGCGTCCCTCTGGCAGGCGATCCCGGTGATTGCTTTGACGGATTTGGCGTTTTCTCTCGATAGTGTGACGACGGCGATCGCTGTTTCGGATCAAACCTGGCTGATTATTACCGGGGGAACCTTGGGGGTGATTGCCCTGCGGTTTTTAACCGAGTTATTTTTACGGTGGTTGCGGGAATACCCCCGCCTGGAAGAAGCGGGCTATCTAACCGTGGCGATGGTGGGGACGCGGTTATTGATGCGGGTCATGGTTCCGGGCTTTAATCTGCCGGAGTGGTTCATGGTGATTGCGATCGCTGCTATTTTTACCTGGGGATTTTCCCGCAAATCTGATATTCGCTATCAAGATTGAACCACCATCACCCGCACCCTTTCCCCTGCGGCGATGCATGTCACCCCCACCGGCACGATCGCTAACCCCGTGGTTTCCGCCAAATTCATCAAATTGCCTGAACTGTGACTGCCCCCCGCCAGGGCGAAGGTTCCGTGGCCCTGTTGCCAGGTGAATTTACCCCAGAGGTAGGTTTCCCGCTGTCCCCCAGCCCTTAACTCCTGTTCAGTGACCGCCGTGGCAAACAGGGGCGTGAACGGCCCCCGCTGCCCGGAACATTTCCGCAAGGCTGGGGCAATGAACCGCCAACAACTCACCAATGCTGAAACGGGATTACCGGGAATGCCGAAATAGAGACAGCCGGGAAACGTGGCCACGGTGAGGGGTTTGCCCGGCTTCACCGCGACGCTCTGAATGTGAATTTCGCCGCCTAATTCCGTCAGAAGTTGATCAATAAAGTCATAATCCCCGACGGAAACGCCCCCCGTGGAAAGGACGATATCCGCTTGGGCGATCGCACTTTGGATCGTTGCGCGGAGTTGCTGGGGGTCATCGGGCACAATCCCCAAGGGGAGGGGAATCGCGCCCTGTTGGGAGACAAAGGCGGCGAGGGCGTATTGATTAGAATCGACAATTTGACCGGGTTGCAGGATGCCGTCGGGGGGGACGAGTTCATTGCCGGTGGAGAAAATGGCCACCTTGGGACGACGATAGACCGTGAGTTTTGCGGCTTGGGCCGTGGCCAAAACGGCGATTTCTGCCGGGCCGATGGGGGTTCCGGGGGTTAAGAGGGCATCCCCCCGCTGGCAAAATTCCCCTTGGTGACGGACAAAGGCTTGGGGGCGAGGGGCGGTGTGGAGGGTGACGCGATCGCCGTCCCTGGTGGCTTCTTCTTGGATGGCGATCGTGTCGGCTCCCTCCGGTAGCATCGCCCCGGTAAAAATTCGCGCCGCTTGTCCTGGTTCAAGGTGTTGCTGGGGCTGCACCCCCGCCGGGATCTCTTCCACCACCGTCAGCGTCACCGGAGCCGTCACCACATCCGCCGCCCGCACCGCATAACCATCCATCGCCGAATTATCCCAATGGGGAAAATCCACGTTGCTGGTGACGGATTGGGCCAAGATGCGCCCGGTGGCGGTCATCAGGGAAATGGTCTCCATTTCTGCGATCGGCTGCACGAGGTCTAAAATCTGCGCTTCGGCCTGGTCAACGGCAATCATCACCATAGTTTCACACTACACCAATCCTTCGAGTTCTAAATCTTCGATCATCTGCAAACCACGGGGATCGCCCACTTTCAACAGGGCGGCTTTGGCATCTTCGGTCACGCCCATGTCTTGATCTTCCACGAGGGATTCTAAGAGGGCATCGATCGCGGTGGCATAGACCACATTGGAGGGCAGTTCGCGGCAGAGTTGCCCGATCGCCCAGGCGCAATTACTACGCACGGCGGGAATTGCATCGCGGTGGAGGGATTGAATCAGGGGGGGCAGGGCGGTGATGATGTCGTTGTAGTCGAGGTGGGCGATCTGGGCGAGGCCACTGGCGGCCCAGAGGCGGACGGCGGGGATGTCGGTTTTGAGGGCATGGAGGAGGGGTTGGACGGCGCGGCGATCGCGACAATTCCCCAAGGCCCACACAATCCCTTTGCGCACGTAGCCATTAAAATCGCCGTAATATTGCCGGATCAGGGGTTCTACCGCCGCTTCGGACGGATTGCGCCCCAACCCATAGGCCACACTCACCCGCACCAACGGACAGACATCCGTTAACAGCCGAATCAGGTGGGGAATGGCGCGGGGATCTCGAATTTCACTAAAGGCGCGGGCAGCGATGATCCGTTGGGCATTGTCCTCTGCGGTCAACAACGCCAACATGGCCTCTGGATCAGGAGGAGCGATCGCCGGAACGTGATCCAATTCATCCAAAGGATCATCAAGTTCGCTCTCAAAATTCAGGAGGCTCAATTCGTCGTCGTTCATCGGGGTTACATCTGGGTTCACGGAACATCAACCGGACTGTTCTGGGGAATTGCCTTCAGCATCAGTACAGATTGGGGTTGATAGCCAAGACGATTATACAAAGATAAAGCGGCCTGATTTTCTGCAAATACCTGTAAGCCAATTTTGCGATAGCCCTCTTGGGCTGCCCAGGCTTGGGCTAAATCCATCAATGCCGTACCAATGCCGCGCCGTCGATGGGCTGGCACGACGTAAAGTAAAAAAATGTGAACGTAGCGATCGCCGCTCACCTGTTCGACCGCATGGCCCCACCAAATGCAGCCGATTCGCTCCCGGCCATGGATGACCCACCGCAGCGGCGTTTTGGCGCTGAGGTAGTAGTCCAGGGTGGGGACAAGGTGATCAAACTGGTGTTGGTGGGGGAAGATTTCACGATAGGCGGCGAGCAAGGTGTCAATTAAGGCCAGGCGATCGCCCACCGTGCCCACCTGCCACTGATACCCCATCGGCAGATTCACCCCTGGGGATTAGACTCCGACGGCATGATCCATTGGGGCGCATTGGGGGCATCTTCGGCGGAAACCGGCGCGGGGGCCATCATGTCCGAGGGCAGCCAAATCCGCGCACTCACCGCCACCAATGCCACCACAAAAATCAGCACCACCAGCAACGGTGCAATGACTTGACGTAAAAAAGCGACCATAAAAAAACCTGAATAGCGAGGATGGTATCAAGAGAAAAACCGTTCTTAGTGTATCGTTTCGCTGGGATCAGCGGGCGGGCGATCGCACCCCAAAATAGGTCAACACCAGCGGCTCCGTCCCCGTATTGCGCACCTCATGGCGTTCCTGGGGTTCCACCAGCACACAAACCCCCGGCTCCAGGCGATGCACCTGCTCCTCAATCACAATCTCCCCCCAGCCCGACTCGACAAAAAACACCTCCGCCATATCCCCATGGGCATGGCTCGGCGCAATTTGACCGGGGGGAAATGTGGCTTGGGCAAATTGGATCACGGGTTCGGCCTCCCCTGGGGCCAGCAATACCGTTTTCGCGATCGCGCCATTGTGGGACACTGAAGTCGCAACTTGGCGATGTAAACTCGTATATTTCACCGTCTTTTCTCCCTCCCTCTCATCCTGATCAAGTCTAGATGCGTTTCAGAACAGCTTTGGCTAGGATAGAACCAATTGAGCAGATGGGTGAGTTGCTAAAACGTAACGAATCGTAACTATTTCGCCAATGGAGCATAGATCAATATGGGCTTGTTTGGACGTCAGCTAATTGACATTATCGAATGGTTAGACAACACCAACGACACCATTGCCTACCGCTTTGAACGGTCAGATAATGAAATTAAACAAGGGGCAAAATTAATCGTTCGTCCCGGTCAAAAAGCCGTCTTTGTCAACGAGGGATTTGTGGCCGATGAGTTCACCGAAGGAACCTATGAACTCTACACCCGCAACCTCCCGATTCTCACCAGTTTAAAAAGTTGGAAATATGGCTTTGAATCCCCGTTCAAAGCGGAAGTTTATTTCTTCAGTACCCGTATTTTTTCTGACTTGAAATGGGGCACATCTAACCCGATCATGATCCGGGACAGTGAAATGGGCCCGGTGCGGATTAGGGCCTTTGGTTCCTACAGCATTCGCGTCAGCGATCCACGCTTTTTGTTAGAGCAAGTGATTGGCACCGATGGACTCTTTCAAGTCCATGAAATTAGCAATCATTTGCGTAATGTGATTGTTCCTTCCGTCACGAGTTGGGTGGCCAGTTCCGGGATCGCCCTACTGGATTTTGCCGCCAACTATCGACAGATGGGCGACCAGGTGAAGGCGGCTGTCCAAAACGACTTTACGCCGTTGGGGGTGGAGATTGCGCAGTTAACGATTGAGAATATTTCCCTGCCGAAAAATGTTGAAGAGGCCCTGGATAAACGGTCTTCGATGGGCATTTTGGGGGATATGCAGCAATATACCCAATACCAAACGGCGGAAGCGATCGAAAACTTTTCCCAACAACCCGGCGGCAGCAATCCCGGCATGGGGATGGGGATGGGGATGGCGATGGGGCAACAGATGGCCAACGCCATGCAACCCCAGGCTGCACCGGCTGCACCGCCACCGCCCCCCACGGCTAACCAGTGGTATATGTCCAAAAACGGCCAGCAGATCGGCCCGGCAGCCCCGCACCAGTTGGCCCAACAAGGTTTAACCCCGGAAACGTTGGTGTGGTGTCAAGGGATGCCCAGTTGGCAACCGGCGGCCCAGGTTCCAACGTTGGCGAGTTTGCTGCCGCCGCCGCCGATGCCCTCGGCTGCACCACCGCCGCCGCCCATGGCCGATGCACCACCGCCACCCCCGACGGATGAAACACCGGAATGGTATATATTCCGCAGCGGCGAGCGGACGGGGCCATTTACCAAAGCCCAATTGGTGGAGCAGGGGGTGACGGGGCGGACGAATGTGTGGCGCAGCGGCCAAGGGGATTGGCAACGGGCGCGGGAGATTCCTGATTTGGCGGATCTGATTACGGATTGACGGGGCGAATTATTGCCGCTCAGGGTGCGATCGCTAATCCTCAGACCCAGACCACGCGGGCCGAAGAAGTGCGATCGCACCGTGATTCAACCCTTGACAATCCTAACCCCCTTCAACATCAACAGTTAGGACAATCAGAGACTCTAGAACAAGGGGCTTAAGCCCCTTGCCTGCCCTTAACGAACTTGTCCCATTACCCGTATTTCATGATCAGCCAGACCACGATCGCCGCCCCGATCAAGCCCGCGATCGCCAACAGCGTCACCTTCCACACACTGTAGGGATGATCTCCTTGGACTTCCCCGGTGATCGCATTGATCAACACCTGAAACTGCTTGTTGTTGTAGCGATAGGCCGTCAACCACACCGGCAGCAAAATATGCTTAAACGTCACGCGATCGTACTGGGTTGAAACCGAATGCACCCGCTGATCATCGCCGCCAATATCCCGTTCCACATCGCGGCGAATCTGCGCATCCATCACTCCCTTGGCAAGCTGAAACCCCTCCTCTAAACTGACCTGGGGCCGCTGGGCCTCAAACCCCGCCAAAAACGACGCATTATAGGGCTGCAATGATCCCGGCAATCCCCAGGGTTCCAAGGCATCGAGGCGTTGACGCTCCACCGCCGTACTCGCGGCCACCAACACATCATCAAAAAACCGCGACACATGACCCCGCGCCGGATACCAGCGGGTATGGCGCACCTGTCGCGTTTTGGTGACGGATTTACCCTCGGAGTCTGTGGTTTGGTAGGTTTCGGTGGTGTAGTAATATTCGCCCCGTTCGCCTCGGTAGCGGCTGGCGGTGTCGGCATCATAGGTCCAAAACGGCAGGTACATGCCTTGCAGTTGTTCCCCTTGGGCGAGTTTGGTGAGGTTATTGGGGGCGAGCCATTGGGCTTTGAGCCACTGTTTAAACTGCTTGAGGGCTTCGCGTCGCCCGATGCTGAAGGGAACCACGCCCTGGGGCGCGATCACGGGGTTAGCAGTATGGGCTTGGGCAACGATCGCAGCGGCACAAAAGGGACAAGTCCCCGCCGTTTGGGGTGGTTCAAAGGTAATCGCCGCGCCGCAGTTGTCGCAGTCCACCTCTAGGGCCGTTTGCGAGAGGGTGCTCAGTTGGGATGCCTCGACGGTGAAGCGTTGGCGGTGGGCATTGTAGTCCTGTTCCGCGATCGCTGCCGTGTTGCCCTCTGGAATCGCATCTTCCCAACCGCAATATTGACATTGCAACTGGGCCACATCCGGGCTGAAGGCTAAGTCTGCGCCACATTGGGGACAGGGAAAGCGTTTAATCTCATCAGTCATAGCAACGGCGTGAGGGGAGAGAATAGGGGACTCTTTTCGAGTGTAGGTGAATCTAATCCGGGTGGCGATGTCCTCAGCGTTTTCCCAAAGTTTCCTAAAATAACGGGAGCACAGAACCAGGAGTTGACCATGAGTGAAGCGATCGCATTTTTAGGACTAGGGGTGATGGGCGGCTATATGGCGGCCAACCTCGCGAAACAGGGCTACAGTGTCACAGGCTGGAATCGCACCCCTGAGCGACCGGGAAGTGCGATCGCCGCCGCCGCTGGCGTTGCGATCGCCGCAACGCTTCAGGACGCGGTACAAAATACCCCTGTAATCATTTCCTGTCTCGGCGATATTCCCGATGTCGAAGCCGTCCTCGTCGGCGAAGTCACCCAATTCGCCCCCGCCAACGCCCTGATCATCGACATGAGCACCATCGGCTCAAACGGAGCCCGCGACATCGGCGCAAAACTCGCCGCCCAGGGGTTCCGCTTCCTCGATGCACCCGTATCCGGCGGGGATGTGGGGGCGAAAAATGCCAAGTTGACGATCATGGTGGGGGGCGATGCGGCGGATTTTGAGCAAGCCCAACCCTACTTTGCCGCCATGGGCCAAGCCGTCACCCACTGCGGCGGCGTGGGCAACGGCCAAGCCGTGAAAATGTGCAATCAAATCCTTGGCGCGATGAACCTCGTCGGAGTCTGTGAAGCGATGCTCCTGGCCGAAACCCAAGGCATTGACCCCCAGTTAATTGTCGATGTCTGCAATCGTGGCGCATCGGCATCTTGGACGTTGGAAAATCTGGGGATGAAAGTGGCCGAGGGTGATTTTGATCCCGGCTTCATGGTGAAACACATCCTCAAAGACTTGCGCTTAGTGCAGGAAATCGCCGCCGGAGGTTCGCAAGAGTTGCCGGGAACCCAATACGCCGATCGCCTCTTTAAGGAAGTCGAAGCCCTCGGTGGCGCAGAACAAGGAACCCAAGCCATGATCCGCGCCTATCGAGAAAGTTAACCCGCAGGCCTAGGGCAGCGTCGATACCAAGAATCAGGATGTTTGTAGGGTGCTGTTAGCGAAGCGTAACGCACCGTCACGTTGAGCGTTGGACATTCAATACAATCCGAATATTAAGCCTTGACTCTGTACTAGGGCTAATGCGATCGCGCCCACCCCTCAGTCACGCACCGGGCTTAAAACGAAAACGTGGTGCGTAAACCCGCAATCACAATCGGATCGCTCCCGGCGTTATGCCCCGAATTCAACAACACAATCACGCCAGGGGTGAGGGTAATATGGCGAGACAATTGCCAGCGATAGAAGGCTTCGAGGTGATAGGTGCTGTCTCGCCGCCCGCCATTGGTGTTTGTTTGTAAATTCCCCTCATAAATGCTCGGTAAATTCCCCGTTAACACCCCATTCACGGTTAAATTGCTCTCGGTAATCCGAGGCGGAACGCCAAAGAAAATCCCGCCGTAATTCCCCTGACCCAAGAGATCGGGAAATTGCAGCGATACCATCCAGTTATTCGTTTGCACCGATCCGGCATAATTGACCTGGCGCGAGGTGGTGAACCCCACCCAACCGCCCAAGGTGACACCCTCGGTAATGGCCCAGTTGGCCGTTGCGCCAAAGGCATCGGTATTAAATCGCGCTGCCGTGAATGAAGAAATATCACTATCGCCGACCCCGGTTTGTAGTCGTCCGGCGTTGGAGCCGGAATAGGAATGGAGATAATACAGGGCGAGATCAATCCTGTTGGTGGGGGTGAGGAAAGCTTGCACCCCGGCGACGTAGCTATCGTTGAAAAGACCCGCCGGGGCTGCATTAGCGAAGGGGACGGCATACACCCCTTGGAGGCTAATGGTGCGGGAGGGTTGCCAGTCGAAGCCGATCCCGGCGGTGGGTGCGCCGATTTGTTTGATCGGGTTGCGTTGGGCGAAGCGGGAGAGGGGGCCAAATCCGGCACTTTCGACCCGTGAGGGGCCTCGGAAGACGTTAACGGGGTTCACGCCTGCGGGGCCAACAATCATGGCGAGGTTATCGGTGAGCAGTTGACGGTAGCTGACATCACTGAGGATCAGGTCATTGTTGGTGTTGGATTCGTAGCCGAGGCGGGTGAAATTGTTATTGAGCAGCCCAAAGTTGCTGGTGAAGTCGCTGGTGTTGAGGTTGCCCGCTTGCAGTCCGGTGAGGAGGAAGCTACGGGGATTAAATTGGGTGAGTAGGGTCAGTTGGGCGTTGTAGCCGAAGCTAATTTCGTCGTTGGGATCGCGGGTGTCGGGGTTGCCGTCTCTGCCAAAGGTTCCGTCGGCTTTTTGGGCATCGGCGCTGTTCCCAAAGCGGCTTTGGAGTCCCATCACGACTTGGCCGTAGAGTTTGGTGGTGGTGGAAAATTGATTATCGCTGAGGAAATCAACGCGGCTTTCGAGGGTGTCGATTTGGCTGTCGAGGGTGGCGAGTTCGGTTTGAAATTCCTCCATGAGACGGCGCAGGGTTTCGAGGTCGTCACGGGTGGCGCGATCGCTGTTTTCCGCGAGCAGGGTTTCGAGGGTTTGGGCGCAGGCATTGAGTCCGGCGGCGAATTCGTAGCGGTTGAGGGGGCGTTGCCCTTGGAATGTGCCGTTGGGGTAGCCTTGGATGCAGTTGTAGCGTTGGATCAGGTCGTTCACGGCGGCATAGGCCCAATCGCTGGGATCAACATCCCTCAATTGATTCACCCCGGTTACTTGGCCCATGGTGTCGGGGCTGAGGAGGTCGGCGAGGGTCGGGGCGGTTTGGGCAGGGGCGGGGGTTGCTAGGGCGAGGGTGATGGCGACGGTTAGGGGAATCGGGTTAAGGGATGGGTTCACGGGGGCAAAATATTTTTTGAGTTTCGGAATATTGGGTAGGGACGCAATGCTTGCACCCATTGGGGTTGGTGGTTTCCCGTTAGGTCAAGGTATGGCGCGTTGGTCGGAGCAGAGGGCGGATGCAATCCGCCCCTACGGATTACGAGGAACTGTAGGGGCGCAATGTTTGCGCCCTTGATGGTTTTACGAAACCGGGTTATTGATACAAACCGGGTGTCCAGGTGGGGATGATGCGGGTATGTACGCCGTTGGGTCGGAATTGTTGGGGTTGTTGCCCCTGGGAACGCAACAGGCTTTGTCCTGGCCCGCCGGGTTCGGTGAGGGGTTCGGGGATAGTGAAGGTGGTGGCGGTGAGTTGGGGGATTTCTACGGTTGACGGTGTTGGGGTGGATGTTGTTGCGGTGGGTGTGGTTGGTGGCGTGACGGTTGGTGGCGTGACGGTTGGTGGCGTGACGGTTGGTGGCGTGACGGGGGCTTCAAAGGAGAACCCGGTGAGGGTGTTGGGCGTGTTCAGGGTGATTGTGCCGCCCGTAATGTTTTTGGAAACGTTGCCAGGAGTAAGCCAAGCTGAATCTACCGTGAGATTGAGGTTGCCAGCAAATGGGGTTGATGTGCCGTTCACATAAGCGTTGCCCGTAAACTCATTATTACCAGGATTACCAGTGACATTGCCGAAAGATTGAAACTCCGTTGATACGAACATAGCGAAGGCCCTATTATTGGTCTCTCCTGCGGCAAATGGCCCGGTATAAACGCCATAGGGGGTGATGAGTGTTCCAGTGGGATTTCGTATCAAATCAGGAAGTATATAATTGCCAGAAACACTTCCTCCGGTTACATTGATCGTAACTTGCGCTTCGCTGGGTGCAGAGTTGGTTAATATTGAAACCAAAGCAAGACCAGCAGAAAGAGAAAAAGCGACACATTGAGTTGAAAAGAGTGGCTTCATTTTTTTAATGGTGTTGAAATTTCTAATGTGAGCAGTAAGGCGAAAAAACCCAAAAAAGATTGTGGATGTGGATAACACTGAACCCGTAACAATGATGAGTCTAGCATCTCAAAGATTGGTATACAAAAAACTATGATGATTAAGATTCATGCTCTATTCAATGATTTGGAGAGCCGAACAAACCTTCGTAATACTCCGTCTCGTACCGGAATAAAACGTAGAAACATCAGTCCTGGCACCGTAAATTTTTTCGTTTTGACTTGAGTATTTCTGTTTCCAAAAATCACCAATATGTCCCTCTAAGCTAGAGAAGCAACACATAAAATATACTTGTTTGGCAATATCGGCTTTTATGCCTAGGAGTATTTTAGCTGCATTTTCTCTAGTGATCTCTTTGCCTTGATTATTAACTAGATTGGTATGTTTTTTGCCTCCATGAGCAAATAGAATCACATGATCATTTTGTGTGCATTCATAATTTTGATCTTCTTGATGAAGAATTTGTATGCTATTGATTTTTTGATTGATTGTTCCTTTGATAGTACTACATATTTCAGGTTTATTGAATTCCAACCACATCGCCTTTGCGTCCTTATCAAGGTCGCATTCTTCATCTTTTGGGAACGGGATTACAATCACAAGGTTACTCGGATTTAAAGCTTGCATGGGTTTAGAAACCTCCAAAAAAGAAACAACAACAAAAGAGCCGGATGAGCCAAACGCTCACCCGGCCAAAGCCAGAATCAAACCCTAAATACTCTCCGACTAAAAAATAGTCGCCGCCGACCGTCGCCCCACCCCTTAAATCGAGGGCAAAACCTACCCCCCCCCCTACAGCCATCAGGGTTTCAGCCAACGCCCCCACCCACCCCAACGGCAACACAGGAGCGGAAAGAAACACAAATTTCCGGCAATCGGAGAATATTAACACGGGAAATTAAAGTAATAGATCGAGAAACTCTAAATACGAATATAGTCATCCTAAAAACCCCCGTCAAGAAAAAGTGATCACAATCACACCACCACAGGACAGCGATCGCCCCTTGGGGTTTGGGTTCCATGTCGGACTCTGTAGATGCGATCGCCTAGGGTGAGGTCAGAGAGGAGCGATCGCCTCCCCACCAGCTTTGATACATTAAGGGTAAACCAACCTGACAATCCCATGATGCCCTCCCTACCCATTGCCTACGAAGAAATCATCAACTTTTTTGCGGCTGGCCCCAGTCCCCAGCACATCATTAATTTCCAGCCGTCAGCAACCGTCCAAGATCGTGTTGCTGACCTCATCTTCCAAGAAAAGACCACCGGACTCAGCAACAACGAGAAATCTGAACTCGACCACTATCTACTGCTAGAACACATTCTCCGCCTCACCAAAGCCCGTGCCTATGACCATTTGCCCGATGCCCCAAACAGCAACGTAGCAGCCGAGGACAATTTAACGGAATCATGACCAGTCGTCCGTACCTCTCTGAATCAACGCGCCGCTTAGTGAGTGAGCGGGCGATGAATCGCTGTGAATACTGTCTCATCAGTGAGAAAGACACCATTTTAGGCTGCGCGATCGACCACATTATTAGTCTCAAGCATGGAGGCTCCAATGAACCAGAAAATCTTGCCTATGCATGTGTCTTTTGTAATCGGTACAAAGGTAGTGATGTGGGTTCAGTGATTTTGGAAACCAAAGAATTTGTGCGATTTTACAATCCGAGAAACGATAATTGGACTGATCATTTTCAGCTTAATGATGCAACGATTATTGCTAAAACATCAGTGGGTGAGGTAACAGCACGAATTTTGGGTTTCAATGATGAACGTCGTATCGTCGAACGGCAACTATTAATTTTAAAGGGAAGATACGCAGTACCCTAACTATCTAATCACAACCCATCCGGATCAACCCCCAACTCCCGCAACTTCGCCCGCAAAGCCTCCTTCTGCTGCCGCTCCTGCTGCACTTGTGCCTCAGCTTGCTCTGCTCGAATTCGCTCCTGTTCCGCCCGCTGCCGCTCCTGCTGCGCCTGCGCTTCAGCCTGTTCCGCCCGTTCATACTCCCGCTCTCGTGGCAACAAAACCAACTGCTCATTTGGGAAATAGAACCGTAACCAATCCGTTGTTTCCTGCAAAATTGGGCCGTACCATGTGCCAAGCCACAACCCTAAAGACTCGCACCAAAGCCACCCTTGATCATTGGGCTGCAACGCTACATATTGACCATTTTGAAGTGCCCAACCTTGTAATGATCGCGAATCAAACGGGTCAAACACAAAATAATGACTGGTACTAAAACGTTGCTCGTAAATCTCTTTCTTCGCCGTTAGGTCAACAGTTGCCGTCGAAGGTGACATTAACTCCACAATCACATCGGGATATTTGCCATCTTCCTCCCAAATGACCCAACCCTGACGCTCTTTTTTACCGTCCACATTGAGCGCTACAAAAAAATCAGGGCCACGAAAATCGCGGTTTTTAATCTGCGCCAAGCTGTAATAGACAAACATATTACCCCCCGCATAAAAATCTTCACGGGGTTTCAGGGCAGCATAAACCGAGTCGATGAGTACATTCATCGCAAGACGGTGACGATTACTTTCCAAGGGGACTCCATCATCAAAAATGAGATCAGTGGGGGGTAACTCCGGAACCCAGACCTCTGGCGTGTTGAGGTTGTTTGCGGTCGTTGGGGGAGTCATAGGCAACACCATAGTTATTGTGTTCTAGCCAATATTGTATAGCGCACCCCAAAGCATTGGGCAGAGCGTCGGGGTGAACTATTTTTCGTACCTACGGGGTGATGATTTGAAGTGTTTCCAAACTTGGATCGCTGAGGCCGGTGAGTTGGCCGCCGAGGGTTTTGATCTGGTGCAGTGTTGCGATCGCACCCTCCGTCACTTCCTCCCCTGGCATTAACACGGGAATCCCCGGCGGATAGGGGCAAATCAACTCACCGCAGGGTTGACCGATGGCGGTGGCGATCGCAACGGATGCCGTGGGGGCAAAACTGGCGGCGCGGGGTGAGAGGAGGATCGGCGGTAACGGTGGCGTGAGGGTTGGCAACGGGGGCAACGGTTCGCGGGGCGGGAGTTGCGCCATGGCCGCAACGAGGCAATCCACATCGGCAACGGTGTTGCCGAGGCTGAGGATAAAGGTGAGATGGCGGGCGAGGGGAAGTTCTGCCGTTACGCCTTGGGTAGTGTGGAGCCAGTCATCAACGGCGAACCCGTCCCAACCGAGGCGATCCACAAACAGCGTTAACCGGGTGCGATCGCTCTGCCAAAACCCCGGCAGGGCAGGATCAGGCATGGTTAAAACGTCCAAATGAGGGATGGGTGCGAGATGGGCATGGGCGCGATCGCTGAGGGCGAGGGTTTGGCCCATTAAGTCGGTTCCCTGATCGGACATTTGGGCGCGGGCGGCATCGAGGGAGGCGAGGAGGAGATAGCTGGGGCTGGTGGTTTGGATGAGGGCGAGGCAGCGATTGAGACGAGTCCAGGGGATGCGATCGCCCTGGCCGTGAAGCATCGAGGCTTGGGTTAACGCCCCTAGGACTTTGTGGGTGGATTGCACCGTCAGATCTGCGCCCAAACTGAGGGCCGACGGCGGTAAATCGGGGTGAAAGCCAAAATGGGGGCCGTGGGCTTCATCGACGATTAACGGCACACCGTGGGCATGGGTGAGGGATGCGATCGCCCCCAAATCCCCACAGACCCCTTGATAGGTGGGATACACAACCAACACCCCCCGCGCATCGGGATGTTCCTGCAACGCTTGCGCCACAGCTTCCGGCGTGATTCCATAACTCAAATCCCGCGCTCCATCGTAGGGCGGATTGAGAAACACCGGCATCGCACCGGAGAGGATTAACCCCGAAATCACCGACCGATGCACCGTGCGCGGCAGGATGATTTTGTCGCCTTCTCCGCAAATTGCCAACATTGCCGCGATCAAACCGCCGCTCGACCCATTCACCAAAAACCACGTCCGCTCTGCCCCAAAGGTTGCCGCCGCGAGGTCTTGGGCCGCCTCAATTACACCCTCTGGCGCAAACAAATTATCCAACTCCGGCAACTCCGGCAAGTCACAGGCCGCCGCCTGTTGCAACAGTGCCGCCATCGCCGCCGAAAAGCCTCGCCCCCGCTTGTGACCCGGTGCATAAAAGGGGGCGTGTTCCCGTTGGGCGGCGGCGATCAGTTGGGTTAACAGTGGTAAATCGGGGCTGGATCGGGTCATAATATGGCGTGCGAAAAAGGGGGGCGATCGCGTGTGATGCGAGTGCATCCCAGTTATGCAATCCCTCACCCAACCCTCTCCCTCAGGAGACGACTTTTGGCTCCTTTCTCCTGCGGGAGAAGGGCTGGGGATGAGGGTGCTCCCTGGCGAGCCATGGGAATCTGCAAAAGTGGGATGCACCCTGTGATGCGCATGACGGGCGGCGATCCTATCCCTCTGCACCCTTCAAACATTTTCAACAGAACCAATGGATGATTATACGTTGCTGATCGACCTCCATCAAAGCGGCGATCGTCAAGGGCCGGGCAGTGCTGCCGCCACTGAAATGGCCCTCAATCTTGCCCAATTAGACCCCGCCACACCGCTAAAAATTGCCGATTTGGGATGTGGAACCGGGGCTTCAACGCTGGTGTTAGCACAACAGTTAAATGCTCAGATTACGGCGGTGGATTTCCTGCCGGAATTTTTAGAGATTCTCGAACAGCACGCACAGCAGCAAGGCATTGCCGAAAAAATCACAACCCTGGCCGCTTCGATGGATGATTTGCCCTTTGAGGATGAGCAATTTGATGTGATTTGGTCAGAAGGTGCAATCTACAATATTGGGTTTGCCAATGGGGTTAACCAGTGGCGACGTTATCTGAAACCGGGCGGTATTTTGGTCGCTTCTGAACTGACCTGGATCACGGCATCGCGCCCCCGTGAACTCCAAGATCATTGGCAGGCGGAATATCCTGAAGTGGATGTGGCATCGGCAAAAATGAGCGTTTTAGAACAGCATGGCTATGCCCCAATTGGATATTTCATTTTGCCGGAATCTTCTTGGTTAGAGACCTATTATCACCCGATGGAAGATCGCTTTGATGACTTTTTAACGCGACATAATCACAGCAAGGCGGCAGCAGCGATCGTTGCCGCAGAACGGCACGAAATTGACCTATATAAAACCTATCGAGACTACATCAGTTATGGGGTCTATATTGCCCGTAAAATTGCGTAGCCGTTAAATCATTGATCGGGTGCATCCCAGTTGTGCAACCCCTCACCCAACCCTCTCCCGCAGGAGAGGGCTTTTGACTCCCTTCTCCTGCGGGAGAAGGGCTGGGGATGAGGGTTCTACCTGGCGAGCAATATGAATCTGCAAAAGTGGGATGCA
>NZ_JAQMTY010000176.1 GCF_028330765.1 Spirulina subsalsa CS-330
CCGCTGGGCTAGCGGGGATAGTCTGTGGAGCGAACGTAAGACCATAAACTCCTTGCGGGTGGAGGCTGTTGCTATGAAGCAGAAACCTAAGATGTGAATCTTAGGAATCACTGTGGCTTTAGCCCGGTGAGGATGTCAATTCTCCACGCAAAAACTGCAAGCAGGTGCGGGAGTATGACAAGCATCGCTATGGTGAACGCCATCTATAGCGGTTTTCATAAACTTGAGGTACAAAGATCCCCCTCAATCCCCCCTAAAAAGGGGGAAGTGGCGTTCTCATCCTTTCGCAATCTGCTAAATGCTTGTTCAACTCGGATCACTGGTGGAGCGTCGTCCGAGTTCGTAAATGCCACAGCCAACACAGGCGAGGATGCCGCCGCTGACCCCCCAACTCTGACCCAAACTCAACTCCACAAACCAATGACACGCCACACCCCCCACGAGGAACGGAATTAAGGTCATCAGGACGGCGGATAAGCTGTTGAAGGATTCGCGGGCGGGGCGGGAGGCTTCAAAGTCTTTCGCGGACATGTAGAGGGAGCGATCGGCGAAGTTAAACCAACGGGTTAGTTGGTGTTCAATCCAGTGGCGCAGGGTTGTTAAACTCAGGTAGAGCGCGAGCGACCAGAGGGCTGCACCCGCTAGAAAGACGGTATCGACGGGGATAACAAAGGGGAGGAGATCGCGCAACATGGGGGAATGACCAGATTATTTAATCCTATTTAAAGAATTTTGAGTGGATATGGAGATGATTGTAACAAACCCTTACGATGTAGACGCTGGGGGCTGGCAGGGGGAATTAGAGCTTGACTATGGTGCGATCGCAGGCAAAACGGTTTTACAACGCTCGTACCATCGTGCGCCGCTCAAAGTCCAGCGATCGCTCTATCCCGAAGGCGATCGCTGTTGCCACACGGTCATGCTCCATACCGCTGGGGGCATCGTCGGGGGCGATCGCCTTGCAACACAGATCCACCTTGCCCCCCAAAGCCACGCCCTCCTGACCACCGCCGCCGCCACGAAACTCTACCGCAGCAATGGCCCGGAGGCAGAGCACCGCATTACCGCCCAGGTGGAACCGGGGGCGGTGTTGGAATGGTTGCCCCAGGAGGCGATCGCGTTTAACGGGGCGAACTATCGCCAAACCATGGCGGTAGACCTCGAACCGGGGGCGATCTTTGCGGGCTGGGAAATCACACGCTTTGGTCGCACGGCGCGGGGTGAGCAGTTTCTCACGGGCATGTGGCGATCGCACCTGGAACTGTATCAAAACGGTGTGCCGATCTGGTGCGATCGTCAAGGCTTACCCGGCGGCATGGACACCGTCACCCACCCCCACAGCCTCAACCAACAGCCGATCATCGGTAGTTTCCTCTGGTTTGGCCAACCCATCACCCCCGAACTCCTCCACACCCTGCGCCAACTTCCCCCACCGCCCCAGGGTGAATTTGGTCTTACCACCACCCAGCACCACGGCCTCCTCGCCCGCTATCGCGGCGCATCCACCACCGATGTGAAGCAGTGGTT
Source organism: Spirulina subsalsa CS-330 (assembly GCF_028330765.1). Classification (GTDB taxonomy): domain Bacteria; phylum Cyanobacteriota; class Cyanobacteriia; order Cyanobacteriales; family Spirulinaceae; genus Spirulina; species Spirulina subsalsa_A. The sequence continues at coordinate 1,528 of NZ_JAQMTY010000176.1, forward strand.
CATCACACTCTGGCAGTATTTACGACAACAGCAACTCAACCGCCCGCCCCTTAAACTACGAATCTGGGGCTAGTCATCGCCTCAATTGAGATTCGGTCAGATCTTGGGAGATTAAACCAATGAGTCGATTGGCTTGGGCAGTGGTGTGTATTGCCTATTTAAGCGGCGTTTTGGGGGCACAATTACCGATCGCACCCGGTGCGATCGCTCTTGCTTGGATCAGCATCGGCTTGGTTCTGAGTCGCGTCATGCCCTTCCGGTGGCGGGCTGGCCCCGATTGGCGCGTTTGGTGTAGTGCTGGTTTCATCGCCGCCCTGGCCGTGGGCTACGTTCACCTCAGCCAACCCCACCCCGTCCCCCAAGATATTCACTATCACCAAGCCCAATTGGCCGGAAAACAGGTGGTGCTCGTCGGTCGCATTACCGAACCCCCACGCCTCACCCGCAAGCAAAAAGTCCGCCTCATTCTCCAAGTGGAGCAACTCAACGGCAACGGCAATATTGCCGGCAAAGTCTACGCCACCATCCCCCTGCTGCACGGCACGGGCCTCGTCCCCGGTCAACAGGTGCAACTCCTCGGCAAACTCTACGATCCACCGCCTCCGAGCATTCCCGGCGGCTTTGATTTTCGGGACTATCTGCGGCAACAGGGGATTTTTACCGGCTTTACGGGGCAACTGATGAGCGAACCCACGGAGCGACCCAAGGGACTCTGGCAAATTCGGCAACGGATTGTGAAGGCGTTGGTAGAAGGATTGGGGAGTCCGTCGGGGTTTTTGGTGGCGGGGATGGTGTTGGGGCGCAAGGCGGTGGATTTGGCGGTGGATGTGCAAACCCAATTTATTCAGGTGGGGCTGGCCCACACCTTGGCCGCGTCCGGGTTTCATGTGTCGGTGTTGGTGGGGATGGTGAAGGGGGTGACGGGGAAATTGCCCCAATGGGTGCAATTGGTGGCGGGGGTAATGACGCTATTGATTTACGTGAGCTTGACGGGGTTTCAGGCATCGGTGGTGCGGGCAGCGTTGATGGGTGGGGTGGGTCTGATCGCGTTGGTGGCGGGGCGACGGGTGCGATCGCTCGGTCTCATTCTCGTCACGGCAACGGTGTTACTGATCATCGATCCGCTCTGGATTGTTGATGTGGGGTTTCAACTCAGTTTTATGGCAACGGTGGGGTTAATTTTGGTGACCCCTTGGGTGATGGATCGGTTTGCTCAGTGGGGACGAGTGCCGCCATCCGTTGCCACCCTCGTTGCGGTTCCCGTCGGGGCGTTGGTGTGGACGTTGCCGCTCTTGATATACCATTTCAAAACTGTTTCGCCCTATAGCATTATTGTCAACATCATCACCACGCCTTTGATTTTGATCATTAGTATCGGCGGCTTTGCCAGTGGAGTTTTGGCGTTGATTAGTCCGATGGTGGGTTCCTATGGCGCAATGTTGCTGGGGTGGCCCGTGCTGGCGTTGCGGGAAATTGTGGCGTGGTTTTATCAGTTGCCGGGAAGCTTGCGGGCAGTGGGTTCGGTGGATCTGTGGCAGGTGGCGGTGATGTATGGTCTGTGGACGATGCTGTGCGGTACGGGCTTACGGCAGTGGAAGCGATGGGGGGTGATTCTGGCGGGGTTCTTGGTGTTGGTGGTTCCCTTGGGGTATCAACAGGCGATCGCTGTCCATTGGACGCTGTTGGATACGGCTCCTGATCCGGTGTTGTTGATCCAAGATCGGGGAGCGGTGGGCTTAGTGGGAACGGGCGATCGCGATGTGATTGACTATCAACTGACCCCGGTCTTGCAGCAATCGGGGGTGAATACCTTGGATGCGGTGCTGCTGCTGCGGGAGCGCGATCGCGCCAATCTACCCAGTCTGGCCACCAATCGCAACCTCAAGCAACTCTGGGCAACCCCGCCCGCCAGTCATGGCAATAGTGCAAATTCTGAAGGATTGAACGCGATCGCACCCCTCGCCCCGAATCAAGCCCTGCAACTCCGGTCTACCACCGTCACCAACATTAACGCCGATGGCTCGCTCCTCTGGCTCCACCATCCACAACAAACCTGGCTCTTGATCCTCGCCCCCCAATCGCAATGGCCCCAGTTTGAGACGCTGCCCGATGCGATCATTGTCACGGAAGCAGCCTTAACCCCGGATCTGTTCACCCGAATGCCTGCCCCGCTGGGCATTATCCTCAGCCGCCGCGAACCGGAGCCAGATCAGACCATCACCGCCCCCCAGACTCAAATCCTTTGGACGAGCAACACCGGCCTCGTGCAATGGACACAACACCAAGGCTTGAGCACCGCCCAAGCGAGTCTCAGTCTTGAGTGATCGACAGGGTGTAGGCGCTGGCAGCACCATTCACATCACCCACATAGATCGCATGTTCCCCCGATGACCACAGGCCGGGGATTTTCGCCATGCCGCCGCTTCGAGTGGCGATCGCATAAAAACACCCATCCGGGCCAACAATCATCAAACTCGGTTGACCACTGCCGCCGTTGGCCGTGGCGCTAATTTCCACCGCCATCGCGCTACTTAAACTGATGCGATGGCTCGGATTCGTCGGTACTGCATTACAACTGAGGGCATTATTTTGAGAGGTTCCCACACATTGGGATGGGCCGCCAAACACATTTGTGCTCGATCCACAGGCTGCATTTTGGGCATCCACAGCACCCGTTAACACCGTGCCCAGCAGTGCCGTAGAGAATAAAACAGAGGGAATAAGGTGCTTAAACATGATGAGTTTCCTAACTCGTGATATCTCAATAATGGCTGATCCTGAACGCCAGTTTGCACACCATAGACCTGTTGATCAATTGGATCAGACCGCTATCAAACAAAACAGGGAAGAGGCGATCGCCCCTCCCCTATTTAGACGCACAGCCCATCAATAATGTTCATGAATGGCCTGTATCCCTGAATGCACTGGAGCGGGTTGACGCTCCAGGGGTGTCTGTCTCGGCTTAGGTTCCCACCGTCCAGGAGTTGATGTACTCTTCTTGGTCGGGGGTGAGACTGTCGATGGCGATCTTCATCGCGGCCAATTTGAGGCTGGCGATTTCTTTGTCCACCGCTGCGGGAATGGAGTGGAGGCCGGGTTCAAGTTTGCCTTTATTTTTCACCAAGTATTCACAAGCCATCGCTTGGTTAGCGAAGCTCATGTCCATCACGGCGCTGGGGTGACCTTCGGCAGCGGCCAAGTTCACCAAGCGACCTTCACCGAGGACGATGACAGATTTACCCGTCTTGAGCTTGTATTCTTGGGTGAAGTTCCGGGCTTCGAGGACTTCGTTGGTCATGGTTTTCAGGGTCGCCAAGTCGATTTCTAAGTCAAAGTGACCAGAGTTACAGACCATCGCGCCATCTTTCATCACCTCGAAATGTTCGGCACGAATCACATGTTTGTTGCCGGTCACGGTGATGAAGAGGTCGCCTTGGGGAGCCGCTTCGGCCATGGGCATGACGCGGAAGCCATCCATGGCGGCTTCGATCGCACGGGTGGGGTCGATTTCCGTCACGATCACGTTTGCACCCATGCCTTTCGCCCGCATGGCCACCCCTTTACCACACCAGCCGTAGCCAGCCACAACCACATTTTTCCCCGCCAGGAGCACATTGGTGGCGCGGATCACACCGTCGAGGGTGGATTGACCTGTACCGTAGCGGTTGTCAAAGAAGTGCTTGGTGTCGGCATCGTTGACATTCATGGCGGGGAAGGTCAAGACCCCGTCTTTGAACATGGCGAGGAGACGGACGATCCCGGTGGTGGTTTCTTCGGTGGTGCCGATGATTTCACTGATTTGGTCTTGGCGTTCTTTGATCAGGGTGGCGGTCACGTCGCTACCGTCGTCGATGATGATGTTGGGGCGATGATCGAGGGCGATTTGGACGTGGCGGTGATAGGTGGCGTTGTCTTCGCCTTTGATTGCAAAGACGGGGATGCCGTAGTCGGCGACGAGGCTGGCGGCGACATCGTCTTGGGTGGAGAGGGGGTTACTAGCGATCAAAATTGCGTCGGCACCGGCATTTTTGAGGGCGATCGCCAAATGTGCAGTCTCAGTAGTGACGTGGCAACAAGCGACGAGGCGAATTCCCGCCAAGGGGGTTTCTTTGGCAAAACGCTCTTGAATTTGGCGCAGCACTGGCATTTCACGGCCAGCCCATTCAATGCGCTTTTTCCCTTGGGGAGCAAGATTAATATCTTTGACCTCGTACTGAGGCTTCGTTATGGTTGCAGTCATACTACTTAAGATCTAAAGAAGGTGTAATTCAGTCTTGCCGATTTTAACTAAAATTTTCCATCGGTGGCAGTGAGTGAAACCGTACCCCCTTAACGAATGGCGTGGGCGATCATTTGAGCATGGACATTGAGCCGATGGCCAAAGTACCAGACATGGGCGTTGTCAGCGATACATTGGCCGGTGGCGAGGGAAATACTATGGCCGGGATTGCTCACCCAGTAGTGTTTACCGATGAGCAAACCGTCCATGGGTTTATTGCCGCGTTGGGCCAAGATGGGCAGAAGACCATGGGCACAGTAGGCGGCAAAGACCCCGGATTTGGCGAGGTAGTCGGGGGGAATAAAACTGATGAAGCCTGCGATCGCATCTTGCATGATCGCGCTAATCTGAGCCGGATCGAGAATGCCCAACGCTAACACCTTCACATTGGGCAAAGGCGGAATCGGGTTCCCCATCGGTACGCCAATGTCGCACAGTTCCGTAATGCCGAAGCTTTGGCAGGCATGGGCAAGGGCGGCGTAGTCCCGATGATAGACGAGACGGCGGCTGTTGGGATGGCCAAAGACGACGAGACGACGGGCGCGATCGCGCAAGGGTCTTAGGCCGGTGGGTTCGCCAATATTGCTACAGACTGGCAAGGCGGCAATGGGAGTCTTGCGATCGCGCCGCAACTTCAACAACAGTCGCCGATAACTTTCTTTGCTCGTCAGCGCGTAATGACTACCCCGCACCAGTTGCCCCGCCAAATGCCGCTGCCACGGCGACAACCAAAAGGAACTCGTCCAAAAAGGGCCATGATCGTAGGGATACACCTCATGGAAGATCGTCACCCAGCAGGAGGCCGTTTTTACCTGCCAATGATGCAACCCCTGCCACAACCAAGCCGGATACCCCCGCCGCGCATAGCCATAGCCCTCGTACTGCAACACAATCGGCGAACTATTCAACTGCGCCAACAGCCCCGCCCGACTCCGCTGCAAAATTTTCTGCACCGGAAACCCATCCACGTCCACATCCCCCCGCCATTCAGGATTTCCCAGCACAAAATAGGTCGTGAGATCAAACTCGGAGCGCAACACCTGCGCCAATAACAAGGCATAGTCCCCCAACCCACTCACATCAGGCGTTAAGGTCGGGACAATTTGCGTGATTTGGTTCGGACTCATGACACCACAGCCTGACAAAAAAGCAACGATGGGCGATGCTCATCCCCCATCCATAATCCTGATTCCGATGCCCTCTGATGCCCTTCACACTTTGTCTGCACAACAGTCCAAACAAAACGCGCAGGATAGTTTCATTATCATGGGGTGATGGTGTTTCACTCCAAAACGTCGAAAATATTCACAGATTCAGTACCCATTCACGGCGGCCTAGTACAGAGTCAAGACTTAATATTCGGATTGTCTTGAATGTCCAACGCTCAACGTGACGGTGCGTTACGCTTCGCTAACAGCACCCTACAAACATCCTAATTCTTGGCATTGACGCTGCACTAGCCCCGGCGCACATTAAAGCAGCACCACTCGCCCCGTTTCCAGAGGGTAGCGATGATCCAGCCGTGGGCTTCGAGGACATCGGACACCTCTTGGGCTTGTTCGAGGAGAATGCCGCTGAGAATCGCCCAGCCTTTCGGCTTCACAAGGTTCGCCATCTGGGGAATCATCGGCATGATGGTTTCGGCCAGAATATTGCACATCAAACCGTCTAAGCTGTCGTCTAGGCCCGCTTGCACGAGGTCAATGCTGCCCTGTTTGACGGTTAAGCATTCTGAGGGGATGTTGTTGAGATTGCAATTTTCAACCGTGGCCTTGACGGACATGATATCGGTATCCACGGCGTAGACATGACCTGCGCCGAGGAGGATTGCCCCGATCGATAAAATGCCGGAACCGCACCCAATGTCAGCGAGGACGGTTTCCGGAGTGCATTGCGCTTCGCGCATTTCGAGGGATTCAAGACAAAGCTGGGTGGTGGCATGGGTTCCTGTCCCAAAGGCGGAGCCAGGATCGAGGCGGAGGGGAATCCGATCGCTCTCTGGAACAGACAGCCAAGCCGGGCAGATCACGAAGCGATCTCCGATTTCCTGAATCTCCCAATGGTCTTTCCAACTGCTCGACCAGTCTTCTTCACGGATCAAGCTCCAGGTTACTTTGGGGGGCAGGATTTCAGCCGCGATCGCATCCTGTTGCAGCCAGATCGAGAGCGCCGACAGATCCAATGTGTGGGCAGTCGCTTCCGGCAGATAGGCCCGCACCCGTAACGCTCGTTCTGTCCCTAGCGTTGGCAGATCTTCCGGTGGGGTTGGAATTAAATCCGTGGCCATCCCCTGACAGCCGAACTCCGTTAAACGCCAAAAGATCACATCTTCAGCAGCCGGATGGCCAATAATTTGTAGTTCCCACCAGCGGTTTGTCATGGACTGTCCTCAATACATCAACATGGCATCATCATCCAGTATCCCCCTCAACCCTGGCCGGAGGGGCGCGATCGCCCCCCATTCTCAGGATTACATCCCACCAGCGGCCCTAGAGAGTGACGGTATAGGCATCTTCAATCCCCGCAATTTGGGTGATTTCCGTCAGCAACCCATCCGGCAACGGATCATCCAAACTCAAGGCCATCACGGCATTGCCGCGCACAATTTTCCGCCCCACCTGCATACTGGCAATATTGACATTGAAATTACCCAACATCGAGCCAATCTGACCAATAATCCCCGGCATATCCCGGTGGAGGGTAAACAGCATATGACCACTGGGAGGCAGGTTGAGGGGAAATCCATCCAGATTCGTCACCCGAATTTCCCCATCGGATTGGAGCACCCCCGTCACCGAATGCTCACCCAAGGAACCGCGCACCTCCAGATGGAGCGCACCGGAATAGTCCGACGTAGAGGCATCCTTGGTTTCCGTGACGTGAATGCCGCGCTCTTTGGCCTCAATGGCGGCATTGACATAGTTCACCCGCTCCCGCAGGGCTTGGGAGAGGAGACCCTTGAGCGAAGCCACCACGATCGGCTGACTTTGGGCCGTGGCAAGATCCCCCTGTAGTCGCACATTGAAGCGATCGACCCGACCGCCGGCCAACTGCCCGACGAGATTCCCCAGGGTTTCCGCCAATTGTAAATAGGGTTTCAGTTTTTCCATCACGTTGGGATTCAACCCCGGAATGTTCACCGCCGATCGCGCCTGTAACCCTAGCAGCACATCGCGAATCTGTTCAGCCACATCAATGGCTACATTCACCTGTGCTTCTGCCGTCGATGCGCCCAAGTGGGGGGTAATCACGATCTGCTCTTCGAGGTCTCGCAAGGGAGATTCTCCGAGGGGTTCCGAGTCGAACACATCGAGGGCGGCTCCTGCGATCGTGCCTGCTTTTAACGCTTCGTAGAGGGCTTGCTCATCCACAATCCCACCGCGAGAACAGTTAATGATCCGGGTGGTAGGCTTCATGAGACCTAAGGCATCGCGCCCAATGAGATTGGTGGTTTCTGGAGTTTTGGGGACGTGGAGGGTAATGTAGTCCGCTTCTTTGAAGATGAAGTCAAGATCCACCAAGCGGCAGCCCAGTTGTTCGGCGCGTTCAGCAGAGATAAAGGGATCATAGGCAATCAGGTTCATCCCCAAGGCTTTCCCCACAGTGGCCACATGGGAGCCGATTTTACCCAGCCCCACAACCCCCAAGGTTTTTTTATACACCTCTGCCCCCACAAACCGTTTCCGCTCCCACCGGCCCGCCTTGAGGGAGCTATGGGCTGCGGGAATGTGGCGCGAGAGGGATAACATCATGGCGAGGGCGTGCTCGGCGGCGGCGGTGGTGTTGCCTTCGGGGGAGTTCACCACGACGATCCCGCGACGGGTGGCGGCGGGAATATCCACATTGTCCACGCCCACGCCTGCCCGGCCGATGATTTTAAGTTGTGTCCCGGCATCGATCACGGCTTTGGTGACTTTCGTGCCGGAGCGAATCATCAAAGCGTCATATTCCGGAATAATGGCAATCAGTTCGTCAACGGGTAAGCCCGTTTTGACATCGACTTTGGCCACTTGAGATAGGATATCGATCCCCGCTTGATCGATAGGGTCAGATACTAGGACTTTAGCCATAACAAATAACGTTAAGAAAATCTGTAACGCTGCCGACGGACGGAGCATTGCAGTAGGCATTGTATCGGGAAACGGGGAACTGCGGGTGATGCTTGGGAAAGAATTCACAACTGGGCGGATTAGGGGCGATCGCACCTCGAAATTTTCCCCTCAATCCGCAGGGAGTTTGGTGTTCGCTGTTATTCTACGAAAGAGTGAACCCTATCCACCCTCCTGCTCTCCACACCAGACTGACCATGAACTATTTAATTGCTGTCTTTCCCGATCGCATCACCGCCGAAGCCGCCTACACCGCCCTCGAACAGGCCAAGCTGCCGATGAATCAAGTCACCATTCTCGGCCGGGGCTACAAAAGTGCCGATGAGTTTGGCCTGATTGACCCCAACCAGAAAGCCCGCGAACAGGCCAGACTGATGGCTTTCTGGTTGGTTCCCTTTGGGTTTGCGGCGGGCTTTACCTTCAATGCCATTACCCATATCAACCTCTTTGCCTGGGCGGGGGAAGTGGGGAATCATCTTCTGGGGGGTTTGTTTGGGGCGATCGGCGGGGCAATGGGCAGTGTGTTCGTCGGCGGCGGGATTGGGATTTCCTCCGGCAGCGGCGACGCGCTCCCCTATCGCAATCGCCTCAATGCGGGTAAATATTTAGTGGCGGTGAAGGGGTCGAAAAGTATCCAACAACGGGCCACCCCTGTGCTCGAAGGGTGTCAGCCGGAAAACATCCAGGGCTATTTTGAACTCTAGGCAGGGCTAGGGGGTTCCTGGCCTTGCCTCGGAGTTCTGAGGGCGCGGCTGAAACGGTCTGATCGCGTCACCGGTTGAAGTTCCGGCGGGCGATCGCAGTGCAGGCAAGATCTCAAAAATTTTGTAGGCTGAGAACAGGAAATTTGTGAAAAAAGATTCTGTTGGCTAAAAATTAGTCATGAAAGTTAAATCGTAAGCCGAACCATCCCCTCGCCGTGAACCCGCCATGACTGAGCCTCACCTGCTTGATATTTTTTCAGAACGCAATGGTACGGAGCCAACCACCCCGGCGGCGGGTCAAGGTAAACTGTTGACGGCAACGCTCCACTCGGAAACCTGGGAACTCTTGGCGGTGAATGGGGCTTTGGCTCAGTTGGCGGGGTTACCGACAGATCCGACAGAGTTAGCGGCGCGATCGCTCAATTTCTTCGACCTCTGCCCCCCGGAATCGTCCCGCGATCGCCAATCTCTCCAACGACGGCTGCGGCTCCCCCTCATTTTGCGCGATATTGCGGCGATCGCCCCCCAAGACTGGCGACTTTGGGACGAACCGCAAATTTTCACCCTCCACAGCCCCCACCATGCCAAACCCCGCTACATTCAAGGCTGGTTCCGCTGGGAACACCTCCGCGCCCACCGCATTGATCCCACCTACGACGAACTCGCCGACCTTGATCTCCACCAACCCGCCAGCCTTTCCCAAACCAACCTCGAAACCCGCATCGCCTGGAATAACTACCAGATCGAAGGGGATGTCATGTGGGAAGGCATCGACATCACCCCCCAGGAAACCCTACGCCGCCTCAATCATGTCTTAGTGGATGTGGGCAGTGCCGTTTTTGATCCCGAACATCTCCACTGCGTCGGGCACAAGCTCCACGCCCTTTTTCATGCCACCACCACCCTCATCCTCAGCATGAAACAAAACCGGGTGCAGCCGTTCCTCTTTTGTAAAGGGCAGGCTGAACCCTTGGAAACGTTGACCCTGAAGGATTTAGAACAAGCCCACGCCCTGCGAGCCATTCAAGCCCATCGCGTCTGGAATGTGCCCGACCTCGAAGCCGATTGCCCCACTCCCCTAGAGCAGATCTTGCTAGAGCGGGGCTGTCGATCGCTGCTGTTGATTCCGGTGTCGCAATCCCTGAGCACAGGCGGGTCGGAGCAGGTGCTAGGGGTGGTGATTTTGGGCTGTCCCACACCCCACCAATACGATCAACTGGATGCCGCCTACGCTGAACAATTGATCCCCGCCTTCCGTACCGCCCTGCGTCAGGCTAATCAAAACAAACTCATGCGGGTACATCCGGCGGTGGAGTGGCGTTTTGCCCAGGAAGCGGAGCGGCGCAGTTTGGGGTTGCCGCCGGAGCAGATTGTTTTTCGGGGCCTATATCCGATGTATGGGATGTCGGATATTCGCGGATCTTCCGATGAGCGGAATCGGGCGATTCAGGCGGATTTGTTGGCGCAGTTTAATTTAGCGATCGCGATTATCGATCGCGTCCTTGAAAACCAAGCGATCGCTTTTCTCCAACAGGTACGGGCCGATCTACAATTACAAATCGATCGCCTCGCTGAAGGAATCAAAGTGGAAGACGAAGTCACCGCGTTGGACTATCTTCACGACCATGTAGAAGCCTATTTTGACTATTTCGAGCAATGTAGTCCAGCGGTGAAGCAAGCGATCGCCACCTACGAACAAGCCTGCAACAACGATCACCATTGCATCTATCACGCCCGCGCCCGCTACGACAGCACCGTACAGCAAATCACCGCCCATCTACGCGACACCTGGGAACAGTGGCAAACCCAAATGCAGACCATCCTACCCCACTACTGCGACACCGAAGTCACCGACGGGATCGACCACATGATCTACCTCGGCAAAGCCATCCATCCCCAATTTTCCCAATTCCATCTCCACAGCCTGCGGTATGAACAACTCCGCGCCCTTTGTGACTGTGCCCGCACCTGTTTCAACCTCCGCGACGAGCAAGATAATCCTCTCCAAGTGGCCCATTTAATTTTGGTACAGGATATCACCGTCGATATTTTCCACGACGAACAAACGGAAAAACTCTTTGACGTGATGGGCACTCGTGACACCCGCTACGAAATCGTTAAAAAGCGCATTGACAAAGCCATTTCCACCCAAGATCAAGCCCGCATCACCCAACCCGGTATGCTCACCATCGTCTATTCCACAGAATCAGAATGGCTCGAATATCAACATTATCTACGCTACCTAGAGCGCGAAGGTTGGATCACTTGCGATCGCATCATGGGAGCCGTAGAACCCTTACAAGGGGTAACCGGCCTGAAATTTGCACGAGTCGAAGTGGTTCCAACGCCAGCAGAAAAGTCAGCATCCTAACCCCAATGAAACAGAAATCATGAATTCTTCTGCGGTTCTGGTTTCCCAATCCCTGTCAGAGGTACAGTTTTTATTTTTTACTCACTGGCCGCCTAGAATTCACTATTGCAGAAAGGAACAGTAAAAGAGAGATAGAGAAGAGCGATTGCCCCTAGCAATTCACAGTAAAAATCAAATGTCAACTTGCGGAAAGTTAAGTTCTAGTGATGTTGTCACCCTTTCAGATTTTTTATTTTTTGTCAACCTGCGGAAAGTGAGATATGGCAATCCTATTTGATTCATGAACAGGCAAGGGGCTTAAGCCCCTTGTTGATGAGGAGATAAGATCTCCGATTGATTTAGGATCGCTATAGAACTCAAAAAAATTGGTTAGATGACGTTGTTGTCCCAGAGGAGTTTGTCGAGGAGGAAGTTGTCGAGGTCTTCAAAGGTGGAGGCGTAGGTGAGGGTGGGGGTTTCGTAGCCTTTGAGGGTGACGGTGTATTGGCTGAAACGTTGTTGGGCGCGGCCGAGGTCGGCGAGGTAGTTGTAGGTGGATTCGCCGAGGGCGATGTCGCGGTGAATTTGTTTGGTGCAGGATTCGAGGCGGAAGGCGGCGTTGACGGTGTCGCCGATCGCGGTGTAGTCGGGGCGATCGCCCGTTCCCGTATTACCTACCATCGCGTAGCCGGTGTTAATCCCCACCCCAATTCGCAGGGGGAAGGGTAAGGTGTAGTGATTGCCGAGGTCGGCGGTCATTTTGTTGAGGTCGCTGACGGCTTGGAAGATGGAGAGGACATCATCTTTGGCGATCGCCTGCTCGCCATGGAACCAGATCGACATCACCGCATCGCCAATATATTTATCCACCCAACTCCCCGATTCACGGATAATCTGACCCGCCTGCCGAAACCAATCCCCGATTAATTTCGAGAGGATCTTTTCATCCAGCTTGCGCGTCAACACCGTAAAATTCCGAATATCCACCACCAGCACCGACATCAAGCGCCGCACATGGAGCACCGAGGTTTGGGTGTCTTTGGCACTGAGTAAGTCCGTTGCCTCTGTGGTTGTATTGCCAAAGAAAAACCGTAGTTCACTTTGACCAAAGGTGACATGATCGCCACTCTTGAGCACCACGGGCACATTGACCCGCCGCCCATTAATAAATGTGCCGTTGCGACTGCCCAGATCAATCAGATAAAAAATGCCGGTTTCGGTATATTGCAACATGGCGTGATTCCGGGAAATCCACCGATCCGGAATCACAAAGTTATTCTCCGCTCCCCGCCCAATTGTCCAATGGTTACGACCCACCAACGGCAAGTAGCGTTTGCCGGTAGGAGTGCGCAGTAACAGATACGGAAGGATTCCCGAATTCATACGGGCAATGGGAGAGAAGAAAAAGTGGGTGGTGTCTTGGCCTTTAATTGTACGGGTGAATGTTTAAAATGCCATCTTTAGGGTTCTTGTTGGGTGGTGCAGTGGATGCCGCCACCCCCAGCGGCGATCGCATCAATATTCAGTTGCAGGATGTCGCGTTGGGGGAAGAGGTCTTGGAGAATGCCTTGGGCCCGTTGATCGGCGATCGCGTCACCAAATTCCGGCACGAGGATCGCCCCGTTGACGCAGTAAAAGTTGACATACCCAGCGGCAAAGTCGTCATTATCAAACGTGGGGCGAATCTGTTGGGGACTTTCGAGCACAACCACTTCGAGGGGGCGATCGTCGGCATCGGTGGCGCGGCGCAGGATGTCGAGATGGTGGCGGGTGACGGCATGGTCAAAGGAATCGGGGTCTGGGTCATAGGCGGCGATGACGATGCCGGGCTGGGCAAAGCGGGCATAAAAATCCGTATGGCCATCGGTCATATCGCGCCCCCGAATCCCCGGTAGCCAGATGATTTTCCGCAGTCCGAGCAGAGGTTTTAACTGGGCTTCGCAGGTGGCTTTGTCGAGGCCGGGGTTCCGGTTGGCGTTGAGCACACAACTTTCGGTGATGATCGCCGTGCCTTGGCCATCGACTTCAATGCCGCCCCCTTCGAGGACTAAATCGGTGGCGATCGCATCCATCCCCAGATGCTCTAGGACGCGGCGAGCGACGCGGGCATCATTGCGGTGGGTTTGTTTGCCACCCCAGCCGTTAAAGTTGAAGTCAATGCCGCCGAGTTGACCCTGGGCATTTTTCACGAAGACGGGGCCAATGTCGCGCATCCACAGATCATCGAGGGGGGCGGTAATGAGTTCAATCGCGCGGCTACATTTACGGGCAGCGATCGCCCGGTCGGCGGGGCGGACGAGCATGGCAACGGGTTCATAGTCGGCGATCGCATTGGCGATCATCGCGAGGGTATCTTGGACAGCGGGCAGGAGGTCGCTGCCCCAGATGGCGCGTTGGGCTCCGAAGCTCATCCAGGTGCGGCGATGGGGTTCGGTTTCGTCGGGCATGACCCAGGTGGGTTCGATGGCGGTAGAAGGTTGGCATCCCATCGTCTGTCCTGCGATCGCGAGTCCTGTACCGGTGATCAATCCTTGGAGGAGCGATCGGCGTTTAATGGGCATGGGGGTTAAAGGTCGAGATGGTTGATTTTGATGATCGTAAACGTTAAGCCCAGGATAAAACCCCTGCGCTCCCCGTGAACCCTGTGCCGTTGACCCATTGCCCCGCGCTGTAAATCCGAACGGAGAGCAGATCGCCGTTCCCAAAAGCCGTTAGGCTAGAACAAGAGCAATCATAGAGATACTAACGAACGTGACATACAATATCGGACTATTAGGGCTGGGCACCGTGGGGACAGGCACAGCAGAGATTTTGCTCAACCCCGACGGTCGGAGTCCTCTGCTCAGGGATATTCGGATTCATCGGGTCGGCGTGCGTGCCCTCAACAAACCCCGGACGGTGGACTTTGAACCCGGTGTTTTAACCACTAACCTGGATGCGATCGTCGCTGACCCCGAAATTGACATTATTGTGGAATTAATCGGCGGTGTTGAACGGGCGCGGGAATTGATTTTGAGTGCGATCGCCCACGGTAAACATATCGTCACCGCCAACAAAGCCGTCATCGCCCGCCACGGTGACGAAATCTTCTCCGCCGCCCAAACCGCAGGCGTGTATGTTCTCCTCGAAGCCGCCGTCGGCGGCGGGATTCCGATCATTCAACCCCTCAAACAATCCCTCGGCGGCAACCGGATCGAGCGCGTCACCGGCATCATCAACGGCACAACCAACTACATCCTCACCCAGATGCAAAACGAAGGAGCCGCCTTTGATGACGTACTCGCCGAAGCCCAAGCCCTGGGCTATGCCGAAGCTGACCCCACCGCAGATGTGGATGGCTTTGATGCGGCTGATAAAATTTCGATCCTCGCTTCCCTTGCCTTTGGGGGACGAGTCCGCTACGAAGACATCGACCGCCAAGGGATTCGCAACATCAGTCCAGCGGATATTACCTATGCTCAACAACTGGGCTTCACAATTAAACTGCTGGCGATCGCCCAATGGAGCACCGCCCAAAACTCCCTACACCTCCGCGTCGGCCCCACCCTCGTCACCAATCACCACCCCCTCGCCAGCGTCAACGGTGTATTTAACGCGATCTTGGTCGATGCCGATCCCCTCGGTCAGGTGATGTTCTACGGCCCCGGAGCCGGGAAAGGAGCCACCGCCAGCGCCGTCGCCGCTGACCTGCTCAACATCACCGCCCTGCTCCAAAGCGAAAAACTCGGAGACGGCCTCCATCCCCTCCTCACCTGCACCCACACCGACTACTGCCCGATCACCCCCACTGAAGCAGTGGAAACTCGGTTCTATGCACGGTTCCTCTGTGGCGATCGCCCTGGGGTGATCGGCCATCTCGGCACGTGCTTCGGTGACCATAATGTGAGCCTAGAATCCATCGTCCAAATCGGCTACCACCAGGATCAAGCCGAAGTTGTGGTGGTGACTCACGACGTGCGCGAAGGGGATTTTCATGCTGCCCTTGATGCGATTCACGGCTTTGAAGAAATCGACGATATTCACATTGCTAGTGTTTTTCGGGTGTTGTAATGCCATTACCCAGTGATTGCGATCTCACCGACCAATGGCGCGACAAAATCCGCCGCGCCAACCGCAACAACATTTTCTGCCATTGCCGCACCTGTGGCGAAGAATGGGTCGCCTCCGATGGTGATGGGCCTTGCATCTGTGGCAGTCGGGATCTAGAAGCGATCGCTTGTTGGCAATTTCCCGACGGTTAAGGCGTTGGGATGGGATTGATCATGTACACCCTAAATTCAGTTGGGGGTTTGGTCGGACATTAAGGGGCATCCTCCCACACTGGCGCGAGGGTTTGGTAGTCGTAGGCGCGGGCGTTGGTGTGACAAAGAACACAGGTTTGCACCGATACCGTCGGCGGACAGCTTAACGCTTCATTTTGGCGGCAATAGTCGCCGACTTTGGGATGAAGGGCGCGGAAAAATCGCGAGGCGGAGAGGGTCGAGGGGAGGGTTTCTTCTCGCCCGGCGGGGCGGGAAAAGTTGCGCACGTAGTCCCACATCAGGCGCACGTCAATATTCGAGATCGGGGGGAGATTGCCTTGGCTGCGACGGAGGTTCACGCCAAAATGCTGCATCGGGTTTTCGAGGAGTTCCACCCACCGCTCACGGGGCAATAAAGCCGGTGGGACAGCCACATGGCAACTGCCGCAGCGTTCGACGTAGATATCCCGTTCAAGGGTTAATTCTTCAGGGACAGGATCGACGGATTTGGTTGGGTCGATCGCAGCTTGGACGGGTTGGGGATGGAGGGCGATCGCTAACCCTAACCCCAGCACTGCCCCCAGGCATAGCACCAATACCCCCGCCAACCATTGCCGTATCCCTTGAATTCTTTGCATATCAATCCACCGGCACAGTATCTAACAATCGTTCAATAATCACCTTAGCCTGCTTTCCACCCGCCGGAATCATCCGATGGGCCAATACATAGGGCGCTAACACCTTGACATCATCCGGCAGCGTATAGTCGCGCCGATCAATTAAGGCATAGGCCTGGGCCGCACGTTGGAGGGCCACCGTTCCACGCGGACTCACCCCCAAAACCACCTCTGCATCCGATCGCGAGGCTCGGACTAACCTCAGCATATACTGTTGCAGCGCCGGGGTCACGGCGACTTGACGGGCTTGGGCTTGGAGTTCGAGCACTTCTTCGGTGGTGATGCAGGGTTCGAGGGTTGTCATGCTCATGGTTTGATGGCGCTGCAACATCACCAGTTCTTCGGATTCCGTGGGATAGCCCAAGGACAGGGAGAGGGTAAAGCGATCCATCTGGGCTTCGGGGAGGGGGAACGTCCCTTGGTATTCGATGGGGTTTTGGGTGGCGATCACGAAAAAGGGCGCGGGGACGGTGAGAGCCACCCCGTCGATCGTGACTTGGGCCTCTTCCATCACTTCTAAGAGGGCGGATTGGGTGCGGGGGGTGGCTCGGTTGATTTCGTCGGCGAGGAGGATGTTGGCGAAGGCGGGGCCCGCTAGAAATTCAAATTCGCGGCTGCTGGGGTTCCAAATATTGGTTCCCGTCACATCGGAGGGGAGCAGGTCGGGGGTGCATTGAATGCGTTGGAATTTGCCGCTAATCGATCGCGCTAGGGATTTCGCGAGGAGGGTTTTACCGACACCGGGCACATCTTCTAGGAGGGCATGGCCGCCGCTGATCAGGGCGGTGAGCACGAGGCGAATGGCGTGATCTTTGCCGACAATGACGCGGGCGAGGGATTCGGTAAGACGGGTGATGCGATCGCTCATAGCGGAAGAGGGAGGACTAATCATGGTTTGGATTTTAGGGGTTTAGGGCAAGATTTGCACAACTACACGGACGTTTTCGCCAATTTCTGGCCGCTCAGGCTTGTCTCTGTCCGCTTTTAAACCCGGGCCCCTTGGCAGTCGGCTGCAATTTGCGCTTTGAGGGCATCGAGAGAGGGAAATTTTTGTTCAGGGCGGATGAATTTTTCGATGGCGATCGCCAGGGTTTCGCCGTAGAGATCCCCCGACCAGTCAAGTAAATGCACTTCAATCGTCGGCTTGGTTCCGGAGACCGTGGGACGACAGCCGATATTCATCACGCCGGTTAGGTTACTCAGACCCGCTGCACTAGACACCCGCACCCGATAGACCCCGTGGCGCGGCAGCAGCTTTTGGTCGGGGACTTGCAGGTTGGCGGTGGGGAAGCCGATGGTGCGGCCCAGTTGTTGGCCTTGGACGACTACGCCGTGCAGGGTGTAGGGGCGACCGAGGGCGGCGGTGGCGATCGCCATATCCCCCGCCGCCAAGGCCTGGCGAATCCCGGAACTGCTCACCCGTTCGGTATCGTGACAATGGAGGGGGGTAATCCGCACCTCACAACCAGAGGCGGCGGCGATCGCTTGTAAGGCCGTCGCCGTGCCGCTGCGATCGCGCCCAAAACAAAAATCCGCCCCGACGCTGACCCGTTGGGCCTGGAGTTGGGCGATTAATATCTCGTCTACAAATGCCTGGGGAGTCATCCGCGCCAATGTGGCCGTAAAGGGCAGCAGCACCAATTGTTCAATCCCAAAGGCTTCGAGCTGCTGGACTTTTTCCGCTAAGGGGGTGAGGAGGGGGCGGCGATCGCCCGAAAAAAACTCGCGGGGATGGGGGTCGAAGGTCACCACCGTAGACACCAAGGGACTCTCGCCCAATTGCGGGCGAGCGATGGGGGCCATCACGGTCTGATGCCCTCGGTGAACGCCGTCAAAATTGCCAAGGGCAAGAGCAGTGGGGGTTAACGCTTGTTGAGTCGAAGAAGTAATCCACACGCTTTACATTTTGACACAATTGCCGTCATTTCCTCACAGTGGATCTCAACTCTCGGCAAATACCACCCTCAATAGCGCACTTCAAAGCCGTTAAGCCCCCGCACCGTCCGATATTCCACCTCAACCCGCTGCACGATCGCCGCATCCGATCCCGAATGACACCAATCCACCATCTTTTCCACCGCCCCCTTCGGCCCCTCAAAAATAGCTTCAACGCGGCGATCGTTAAGATTGCGCACCCACCCCCGTAGCCCCGCTTGTTGCGCCCGTGCGACGGTGGCAAAGCGATAGCCAACCCCCTGCACTTTGCCAGAAATCCAAACATGGGCATGGACAACAGAGGGTTGTGATGAGTAATTCATGGGCATTTGAGGCAATTTTAGGGATAGATCCACAGCCACAGGGCTATTTCAGATCTACGGTACGGTATCATGGGCGGCTTTCAAAAAATCGTTCGGGTCATTGCCAGTTCCACTGCGATCGCATCAGCCGGCACACCCATGGGTTAGAACCCCTCACCCTAAATCCCTCTCCCAAGCGGGGCGAGGGACTTCTGACTCCGTCTCCCTTTCTCCCTTCTTGGGAGAAGGGGTTGGGGGATGAGGGCTATACAAT
Organism: Spirulina subsalsa CS-330; assembly: GCF_028330765.1. Lineage (GTDB taxonomy): Bacteria > Cyanobacteriota > Cyanobacteriia > Cyanobacteriales > Spirulinaceae > Spirulina > Spirulina subsalsa_A. The sequence goes on from NZ_JAQMTY010000176.1 coordinate 20,399, forward strand.
CTAGATGTGCCAAAGTGGGATGCTCCCCATGGGTTAGAACCCCAAGGCTCCAAGCACATCTTCAACGGTTTCAATCCCGTCGCCCGCCGCTTCAATCATCGGACGCGCCCGCTGCACCGCCTCCATCAATTTTTCGCCATCCACATACATCGTGTCGGTGGGATAGTTTTCAAAAAATTCTAACAGGGACACCCGATTATCTTGGGCTGAGGTGGCGATCGCCGCCCGCAATGCTGGCACACTTTCCTCACGGCTATCCGGGTGAACCACCTGGCCCGCTTCCGCTAAGACACTATCCCCGTGGGAACTGTTCAACGCGCCTTGCAGCACAAGATAATTCACCGGCACAGTCCGATTCAGAGCCTCCCGGAGCAGGGCAGGATCTTGTTGGCTCAAGCTCACCAATAATCCCAAGGAGGGGGATTGTTTTCCCGTTTCCGCAAAGCGGGTAATCTCTGACACTGGGATCGAATGGCGCAGAAAACCGTAGGTCAAAACAATATCCTTCGCAGCATAGGCGGCCGTGCTGGGCAGGAAGGTTGCGAGGGTGATGACCGTGGCCAGACTCGCCGTTTGCACCATTGTCCGAAGGGAGAAGAACGCCATAACAAAAAACCTCAACCAAGTAGAAAAAAAGAGCGATCAGCGTGAGCCAGGAACGTCAGCGATGGATCTGGGGCTGATTCCTATTCATGATGACGGATTCGGGGGCGAAAAGATGCCGCCGATCAACCACTTTCTTGACCGGACTCCTGGGAATTTTGGGCAACATAATCGGCCCACATTTGATCATAGGCGGCTTCCATATTGCGGGCGAATTGCCGACCGTTCCAGAGAGGAGCCGATCGCCGCGCTGCCCGTAATTTCAGCATCACCTGCTGACGTAATTCGGCATCCGTGCCCAATTTCACCCCCCAGTCCACATATTCGGCGGCGCTGTGGGCGATGCCTTCGGTGATTCCGGCGTTGAGCATCATTGTGTAGCTGTTGCGGGCGGCGAACTGTTGGCCGACGCGGGTGACGAGGGGAATGCCCATCCAGAGGGTTTCCATGGTGGTGGTTGCGCCGTTGTAGGGGTAGGTGTCGAGGATGATATCGGCGATCGCCATATTGGCGCGGTGGTTGGCTTCGGCAAAGTCCACGCCGAGGAACTTGAGGCGATCGCGCTCTACCCCCACCTGATCGGCAAGGGTTAAAAACGCCCGTTCCATATCTTCGGTATCGTTCGATCCCTTAATTAAAAAGTAACTACCGGGCACATTTTTGACAATTTCCAATTGCAGCCGCATCGTGTCGGGGTGACGTTTATAGCCTTTTTGGACGCTGTAGAATGCGATCGCCTCTGTTGGTATGTCTAAATCCTCCCGGCGCAGGGTCGGCAACCCCACCTCAAACCCATCGCAGGCAATATAACTATTCGGCAGCCGCACAATTTTTTCCTGATAATAGTCCTGAGCATTCTCTGGCAACACATAATCATCAGCAATAAAATAATCAATCGTCGGAATCCCCGACGCATCCCACCCCAACCATGTCACCTGAATCGGCGCAGGTTTCAAGATCACTACACTACACACCGTATCCACAGTGATGCTATCGAGTTCGATTAAAATATCAATTTCGTCCTCAAAAATAGCATCGGCTAAACTGGCCACATCCGTTGCTTTAAAGGACTGCTTCACCTGCGACACATACCAATCTTGGAGCGGTTCATGATAATCCGGCATGGCCATTAAATAGGCGTAGGTGTCGTATTTTTCGCGATCGCAATGCTGAAACAAGGCCCGCGCTAACCACCCCACGGAATGCCGCCGTAAACAATAGGATAAATAGCCGATTCTTAACTTGCGATGGGGGTCGCGGGTTTGGATGCGATCGCGATGCCCTTGGGCGTAGCGGGCTTGGCGTTGAGGCGTGTGGCGGGCCGTGTTTTCAGCGCAAACTTGGGTGATCTGTTGCTGGAGGCGGTGGCGATCGGCCGGTGCATCTTGAAAATAGGGCGCGAAAAAATAACTATTAAATAACCGAGAAATTTGATCGAGGGCCAAATCTTGCGGGCGAGTGGTCACAAATTCCTGTAACAGTACCTGCTGATTCTGAAAAATTTCTGTACTTTCGTCCCATTTCCCCCCGGTAATCACCACAGATTTTAAGAGTGTTTTCAGAGCATCAATGCGATCGGCTAAGGATGTCACTAAACTGAGGTGATGTCGTGCTGCTGCGATGCCCTTTTGATACTGATCCGAGTTTTGATAAAATTCGGCCCGTGATGCGGTTAATTCGGTATTCAGCGGGTCAATTATGAGGCCTTGCTCACAAATTTGGGCCGCGAGATAGGGCATATTTTTCAGATAGCCAATATTTTTAGCCGCTTGCCCCAACAGATCCCCATAGGTTTTCGCCTGTTCTGTTCCGATAAAATAGGGCAAACTCGCTTCTATAATGGTCAACATTTGCGGATGACCCGGATCACGATTCAATAACTCTTGCATCACTGCCATCCAGAGCATCGGATCAAAGGATTCTTGCGGGGTCTGCAACAGGTCAGCGAGGGGAGCCTGATCCAGTTGGGGGCTGCAATATTGTTCGGTTTTGAGGTTAAGGCGGAGGCTTTGTAAGTGGCTATCGATGCGATCGGGAAACAGGACTTGGATTTGTTCACGAATTTTCACCGCTTGCTGAATATCGCCCTGGAGTTCTTGATAGAAGGCTTCATGGTTGAGGATGTCGAATAGTTCCCGCTGCCACTGTTCTAGCTCGGCATCGTCACCCCCAAACATCCCCATCAACCATGTTGAATCCGCATCTTCCGGTTGACCATTCAACAACAACACCAGCCCCAAATACCAATAATTGGTTTTATTTTGGGGATCTTGTTGAAGGGCGGCTTCATACTGTTGAATCGCGTCGAAATAGTGACCAGCACGATAAAGGTCTTGAGGGTTAATATCTGGCATTGTGTAGGGCTTAAATCAGCAACAGTGAGGGCAGAGCGTTCCAATGATAAAGGTGAGTTGAATAGCTCAACTCACCTTGATGGCATTACGCCTTAAATCACGAGAACTTAAGCGACGTTTATGCGCCCAAATCTTTCCATTGGGTGCTGCCACCGACAGAGTCACCCAAGTTAGCACAGACCCGTGCCGGAGCACCATCTACTGTCGGTGCTTTAGGAGCGGGTTCAAAAGTGTTACCACCAGCTTGAAGACTTGTCACTTTGATGGATTCGCAAAGGCTGGCTTGAGTGGTGGCTTCCCCTGCATTGTTACCACCGGCTGCACCGGAAAATTCAGTTGCCACAACACCGATGTAAGCTTTCAAACTAGGCTTAATGGGAGTTGCGTAGATCCGAGCCGCAGTCGATGTATTGTTGGTCATGATCTGATAGCGATAGTTCACGGTTTGAGTAGCAACACCCAAGCCCAGTTGTAGAATATCGCTTTGGAAAGATTGGGATTCCAAGTAGGAAGCCTGTTGACCGCGCATCAAAGCGCCGATGTTGTTGCGGGCTTCTGATTGTTTTGCTTTGTTGGCTTGACCCAAGAGGGAAGGCAACGCGATCGCAGCAAGAATACCGATAATGATGATCACAACGAGCAGTTCGATCAGGGTGAAACCCTCATCTTCTTTGCGGGTGCTATTGAGATACTGTAAAAATTTGGCCTGAAATTCTGGTTTCATAGGACGTTTTGCCTCAACGCTGGCTAGCTTCTGTGTGTAAGATACCCAGTTTAAACCCATGACCTATCACCGACGCTAAATTTTTTTAAATTGTTGCCCCTCAACGGGTGATCAGCAGATATCCCCCGGCCTCTAACCCCTGTACGGTGCTGTAGACTGCGGCTTGGGCATCGTCGGGAGTGGTGGGGGTGTTGGTGATTGGGTTAATGGGGTGCAGGGTTTGCCAGCGTTGGGCGATCGCTTGAAAGGTTTGGGGGCCGTTGAGTAACGGCAGCAGAATACAGGCGGCTAGTGTGGCATCAACGAGGGCAGATGCGCCTCGTTCCGGTAAAAAGGCTTGGATGTTGAGGGGGTTGAATTGGGTTGCACAGCGTTCTAGTTCGGCTCGGAAGGCGGGGGTGTTCAGTTGGGGGTGGAGGTGAATTGTAGAACTGCGCCAGTCCGATCGCCCCCAGGCTGCGATCGGTTTAATGTCCTGAGGGAGTTGGGGATGGCTGCACCAAAGGTCAATGAGGCGGTTAGTGGGGTGAAACAGTTCAAAGAGAGCGAGTTGATCTTCAATACTGGCTTCGGGGAGAGCCATTTCCCAAAAGGGAGGCAGATTATTCGGGGTTTTGAACAAATCGAGGAGGTTCCATTTTTGCCATTCCACCATGCTGATAAAGTCGAGTTGGGTGAGGCGGAGCAATTCAAAGACGTGAGGCACGGAAAAGCCGCGATCGCCCATTAGCAAATAATTCGCCAAAATTGATTCTTTCGACTCTCCTACCTTTTGCCAGTTGGCCCGCTGTTTCAGCAGGGTGTAATCATGAAGCGCTTCAAAGGTTTCCCGCACCACATCGACTTCCACATCTTCAGGATTACTATCCATTAGCCCCATCATCCGAAACGCCGTTTGCACCCGTAACATCGTTTCACGGCCATAAAGACTATGGAGATTAAACCGGAGGATGCCCGTGGGTTTTAACACCCGACTCATGGCAGCCAAGCCCGCTGCTGGATCATCGAGTAAATACAGCACCTCATCACAATTGATGTAGTCAAATTCAAGGCCCAAACTGGGTAAATCTTCAAGATCTAACACTTGAAATTCAACGTTTTCAATGCCATGGTACTGAATCCGCTTTTTGGCAAATTCCACCGATTCCGGGGACAGATCAACACCGATCACCTGGCTGCTCGGATTGGCTTGGGCGAGGCCGAGGGCTTTGATGCCGGAACCACAACCCGCATCTAAAATCACCATGCCGGCCGGGTCGATCACGGTGCGATCGCGCCGATAAAACGCGGTAATCAAATTATGGATATAGAGAAAATCTGGATCATCGGCGTAGGTATGTTCAACGGGGGTGCTGGGATAGGGGCAATGGTCGAATTGGCGGCGGATTTTTTCGCGGAGTTCGGGATCGGGGGTAGACATAGGAAAGAATTACACAACAGATCAGCCGGTCAGGATTGACGCAGTGCGACGGGCAAACAAGGGGTTTAAACCCCTTGCCTCGCCAAAAATGTGTCAGGCCTGCCTGTATTTTAGCGGAGGCAACCTATGGCACAATCAAAAGCGGTTTCGTTGACAGGATCAATCCGTAGAGTGATATGGGCAAAACACGGGGTGGAGTAGCAGCCGGACATCCGCAGACCGCAGCGGCGGCGATGACGGTGTTTGAGGCGGGGGGGAATGCGTTTGATGCGATCGCAGCGGCCATGCTCGCGTCGTTTGTGACAGAACCCACCCTCACTTCAGCGGCGGGGGGCGGGTTTCTCTTGGCCCATGGGTGCGATCGCGCTCCCGTGCTCTACGACTTTTTTACCCAAACCCCCCGCGAAAAACGACCCGTGGCGGACTTGGATTTTTACCCCGTTGATGTCAATTTTGGCGATGCGGTGCAATCGTTTCATGTGGGCCTAGGGGCGATGGCGACACCGGGGAATTTAGCGGGGGTGTGGACGGTACAGCAGGAGTTGGGGCGGTTGCCGTTTGGGGTGATTGCCGAGCCGGCGATCGCCTATGCCCGTGATGGTGTGCCCCTCAGCGACTTTCAAGAATTTTGCATCAACACCGTCCTCGCTCCGATTCTGCTCGAACGGGCCGAATCCCGCCGCATCTATGCGCCCACGGGTCGCCTCGTGCGGCACGGTGAACGGCTCGTACAGCGGGAGTTTGCCACCACCTTAGAAGCGATCGTGAGCGAGGGGATTGACCTGTTTTATCGCGGGGCGATCGCCGATCAACTCGTCGCCGACTGTCAAACCCACGGCGGCTATCTCACCCACGCCGACCTTGCCCATTACCAAGTAATCAAACGGGACCCCCTGCCCATTACCTATCGCGGTCAAACCCTCCTCACCAACCCGCCCCCCAGTTCCGGCGGCGCGTTAATGGCCTTTACCCTCCAACTCCTGGCCACCGCAGGCTTAGACAGCCTGCCCTGGGGTAGCGAAACCCATCTCCGCGCCCTGATTCGCGCCATGCAACTGACGAACCAAGCCCGCACCGATGGCTACGACGATCGCATCTATGACCCCAACATCACCGCTGATTTCCTCGGCGCGGATCACTTCGCCCCCTATCAAGCCGCCCTCGCCGCTGGGTTAAACCGTTGGGGCAGCACCACCCATATCAGCGTCATGGATGAATGGGGCAACGCCGCCAGCGCCACCACCTCCAACGGCGAAGGTTCCGGCTACATGATTCCGGGAACGGGGATCATGGTTAACAATATGCTCGGAGAGGCGGATCTGAATCCCCAGGGGTTCCATGCGTGGGAAAGCGATCGCCGCATGTCTTCGATGATGGCCCCAACGATGATCCTCACTGATGGTCAGCCTACTCAGGTCTTTGGCTCTGGGGGGTCGAACCGAATTCGCACGGTACTCACGCAGATTGTGACGAATTTGGTGGACTTTGGGGATGATCTCAGTACCGCCATTGCTCGCCCGCGTTTGCATTGGGAAGGGGGGACATTAAATCTGGAACCGGGCTTAGGGGAAGGGCTAGAGTTGAGCGATCGCTACACCGATCATCAACTGCATTGGCAAGCCCAAAATATGTTTTTTGGGGGGGTGCATGGGGTGGAACGCCTCCCCAGTGGCGAGTTTGCCGGGGCCGGGGACGATCGCAGAGGCGGCGCATTTTTGCCCTAAAACCTGCATTTTTTATTAAGAAGATGATCAAAAAACTTTAAAAATCGTTACAATGTGAGCAATAATTGAAAGCAAATTTAGAAAACTCGCGATCAAGCCTGAAAACTACCGTTAAAATTAAGTTAGGTCTTGCAGGAGCACTTTGTTCAATGGACTATCTAGACAAGGTATTGGAACAACTCAAAGATTGGGCACGCCGGATTGTGGACGCTCTCTTTGGCCCGGAACCGGAACCCGAACCTGAGCTAATCCCAATTCCTGTGGACAATCCACGCCGCCATGTACGCTAGTCCTTCGAGTGCTCAGTGCAAACTGAGTTCCTCTTTGAGGCAATAGTCATGGCACACCACCCGAATACTCTGTTTAAACTCCTGGTTTTGCACGGCCCCAATCTCAATCTATTGGGCCGCCGCGAGCCAGGAGTTTATGGTACGGTCACTCTCGACGAAATTAACGCCGCCCTCACCACCGATGCAGCAGAATTAGGGGCAACGGTTGATTGCCTGCAATCCAATCATGAAGGGGTCTTGGTGGATCGGATTCATGATGCTTGGGGGGATATCGATGGCGTGATTATTAATGCCGGAGCTTACACCCATACGAGTGTTGCGATCCGTGATGCGATCGCCGGGGTGCAAATTCCGACGGTGGAAGTTCATCTCAGTAATATTTACCAGCGCGAACCCTTTCGCCACCATTCCTATCTCGCGCCGGTAGTGATTGGGCAGATTAGCGGCTTTGGGGCGATGAGCTATCGCCTCGGTTTGCGGGCGATCGTGGCCCATCTTCAGGCCCTCAGCACCTAGGATCGAGTCCGTTTCGGGGCGCATGATCAGAACGTTGGTCAGGTTTGGCAGGATTCGCCGCTAAAATTGGGTGTGCATCCTGAATATTGCCGTCCTATGCCTGATTTATCCCCCCTGACTGTAACGGAGATTGGCGCGATCGCTGACCCCCGTGATCGCGCCCTCACCCTCCAAACCCATCTCCCCCACCTCAACACCCTTCCAGACTTTCTCGAAACCCTCCAAGCCTTCATTAACTCAGAAGCTGATCCGGGGGTGCTCTCGATCGCAATTCGGGCGTTGGCCCATTACGGGACGCAGGATCTCGGTGTGTTGAACTGGTTTAAAACCTATAGCCAATATGCCCCCAATCCCAGGGTGCGATCGCTGGCCGTGCAAGAACTCGCCCGCAATTGGACAACGGATTTTAACGTCTATGAAATTCTGTCTAAATGTGCCTTTGCCGATCGCTTTCGTCGCCAACATCCCGACGAGGTTAATCCCCGTTTCCATGCCTTAAAGGCCATGATTGAGCATTATCACGACATGCCCCAAACCTGGGAGTTTGTCAGCGATCGCGCCACCAACGACAACGATCCCCAAGTGCGCGACTTTGCCCAAGCCCAACTTGATCAGCGATCGTGAGGGCGATCGCGCCTCAGAGCTTACCGTTTTTCATACTGCTCGTAGGCTGCCACAATCCGCTGCACCAAGGGATGGCGCACCACATCCGCCGCCGACAGTTGGCAAAAGGCAATCCCCTCCACCGCTTTTAAAATCCGTTGCGCCACCACCAAGCCCGAATCCTGCTGATTGGCTAAATCGGTTTGAGTAATATCGCCCGTGACCACCATTCGCGACCCGTAGCCCAAGCGCGTCAACACCATTTTTAACTGTGCCGGCGTGGTGTTTTGGGCTTCATCCACAATCACAAAGGCATTTTTTAAGGTGCGTCCCCGCATATAGGCCAGGGGAGCCACTTCGATTTTGCCCCGCTCCATCAAGTCGGGGATTTTTTCCGGGTCGATAAATTCGTAGAGGGCATCGTAGAGGGGGCGCAAAAACGGATCAACTTTCTGCTGCAAATCCCCCGGTAAAAAGCCCAGTTTTTCCCCCGCTTCCACGGCGGGACGGGTGAGCAAGATCCGCTCACAATCATCATTGAGTAAGGCTTTCACCGCCAGCACTGCCGCGAGGAAGGTTTTACCGGTTCCGGCGGGGCCGATGCAAAAGGTGACGCTGTGGGATTGGATGGCGTTGATGTATTGGCGTTGGCGAAAGGTTTTGGCGCGGATCGATTCGCCGCGACGGGTGACGGCGAGGATATTTTTTTGCAGGTCGCGGTAGTCGTCGCCGCGCTGGGTATCGACAGCATGAAAGGCGGTGAGAATATCCGGCTCGCCGATGGTTTGCCCTTCGTCCCAGAGGGGTTGCAGCGATCGCACCACCTGCCGACACCGTTCCACGGCCTTCGGTTGCCCCGTCATCATCAACGCTTGCCCCCGCAACACAGCGGTTACCCCCGTCTGGCGCGAGAGCAATTTTAAATGGGCTTCACCAATTCCCGCGAAGGCGATCGCCGTCTCAGGGTTAGGGAACTCGATCGTTTCCGTGATCACGGGATCAACCTATCCATTACGGCGAGGGCGGGATGGGCGCGGCAGGGACGGCTTCGGCATTGAGTGGTTGCTACTGCGTCGGCGCGATCGCCCTGCCGGACGTGAATCCGTCTGGCTGACGGGTTCCGGTGGCTTCCCGAACACTTCGAGACGAGCCGTTTGTCCCACATTTTGAGCAGTGGCCGCTAGGACGGTACGGATGGCTTCGATGTTGCGTCCCCCGCGTCCGAATACCCGCCCATGATCCGCCTCTTCAAAGGCAACACGCACCAAAACACCCAAATTCCCACGGACATATTCACAATGAATCCGCAGCGCATCGGGGGTATCGAGCAAGGGTTCAATCAAAAACCGTACCAACTCACCATAGTCGGGATACGAGCGTTCGAGATTGATCGACTCAGACATTAGGCATTTTTGAGTTGTTCAAACACTTGGGCTTTGGTCAACAAATCCCGCACGGTTTCCGTCGGTTGGGCTCCTTGCTTGAGGCGGGTGACAATGGCCGGAACATCAAGGCGGGTTTCGTCGGTGCGAGGATTGTAGAAGCCCAATTCTTCGAGGGGACGACCATCACGACGGGTGCGGCTGTCCATAGCCACAATCCGATAGCTGACTTCACGCTTTTTACCGTACCGTTTGAGGCGAATTTTGATCATGGGAGCTGGAGTGCTTTTCGTTAAAAAGTTGTGCTTTACGATTGTACGAGGTTTTGTGGGAATTCGGAAAGGGGTAGACCGAGGGGAATCCGGTTAATTTGTGGGGTTAGGCGGTGCAAAGTCTTGACATTGCCCACCGAGACCCGTGGCGATCGCACAGGTATTCGCCACCATCATGTCTACATAGCTCCCCAAAGACCCCCTAGACCCGGTGAGCAGCGGCGTTGCTGAGGACTTGACTCCCGCTTCCCGCGTCACAGTGTCGAGGACAGTATTGTTAGCGATGTTTTCCGGGAAGACCGTGGGGACTTGGGTGGCTTGAATTTGCTCGACGAGACGTTTAAGCGTGGCGGCGCTCGGCGCATCTTCGGTGCTGAGGCCTTGCAGGGCTTCGGCTCGCGTTAACCCATAGGCCGCTACGAAGTAGTTAAAGGACGCATGGGTTGTGACGAGAATGCGCTGGTCAGCGGGAATCGTGGCGATTTGTTCCCCGATCCAAGTATCGAGGGTGGTGAGGGTTTGGGTGAATTGATCGGCGTTGCGGGCGTAGGTGTCGCGGTGCTGGGGCGCGATCGCACTCAATTCAGCGGCGATCACCTCAACGGCTGCGATCGTCTGTTCCACATCGTGCCACACATGGGGGTCGGGCTGTGCTGCGTCCCCCTCAGGATCATCCCCCTCATCGCCGTGATCCTCATGCTCCGGTTCCTCATGATCCTGTGCCCCATGCTCGTCTTCGTGGCCATGACCATGACCATGACCATGATCATGATCATGGTCATGGTCAAACATCAACGGATTCGGCACAGCCACTTCAAACACCGCCACCGTTTTCACCCCCGTTTCCGCAGAATCCGCCAATTGTGCGATCGCCGGTGTCAGGTTGTAACCGTCATAGAAAAAGAGTTGCGCTTGGGCGATGGCGCGGCGATCCGATGGGGTCGTGGCATAGGTGTGGGGATCTTGGTCGGGGCCCATTAAACAGGTGAAATTGGTGGTCTCTTGCGTCGCCCCCATCACCTGCTCCGTTAAATCACAGAGGATATCGCTCGACACCACCACCGTCACGGCGGGGGAGTCGGGAGAAGTATCCGACGTTGAGGCGGCCGAGTCTTGGGACTCCGGGGCTGGGGTTGTACACCCGGCGAAGAGGAGAGAACCGAGGGTCATCCAAACAGCAAAACGCATGGCAACAAAAAAATGATAATGATTATCATCCTAGTTAATTTTGCCTCCCATCGCAAGCTGCTGCTGATCCATAACGCGCCAAGGTTGACCGCATGATCCCCCGGATGGCAGCGATCGCGCCATTCCCCCACCCCACAGCCCCCATCCTAGAGTATATTAATGATAGTCATTCTCATTCTCACTTCCCCATGCTTGAAGTCCGCAACGTGACCGCCGCCTACCGCGATCGCTGGGCCATTCAAAACGTATCCTTTGTGTTGCAACCGGGACAAGCGACGAACCTATTAGGGCCCAATGGAGCGGGGAAAAGCACGTTAATGAAGGTGATGCTGGGGTTAGTGCCGCCCGTGAGCGGGTCGATTCTGTGGCATAATCAGCCCTTCGCCCCCCATCGCCATCGCGTCGCCTATGTACCCCAGCGCACGGTGATTGATTGGGACTATCCGATTACGGTGCAGAATGTGGTGCGGATGGGACGGACGCGGCAAACGGGATGGTTGCGAAGTTTTTCGGCGGCTTCTAATGCGATCGCTCACCACGCCCTCGATCGCGTTGGCATGGCCGACTATGCCCACCGTCAAATCGGAGAACTATCCGGCGGCCAACAACAGCGCGTTTTTATCGCCCGCGCCCTCGCCCAGGAAGCGGATCTATTTTTTCTCGATGAACCCTTTGCCGGGGTCGATCAAACCACGGAAACGATTCTGTTTGATCTCTTCGCCGAATTAAAAGCCGCCGGAAAAACCCTGTTGGTGATTAGTCACGACTTCGGCGACACCCTCGCCCATTACGATCAATTTCTCTTACTCAATCAAACCCTGATCGCCGCCGGAAACCAAAGTGAAGTGATCTGCCCTGCCTGTCTCGAACAAGCCTACGGGAAACGCTTCTACCTCGCTGCGGCCTAGGGATTGCCATGACCGCGTTGCTAGAATGGCTCCTTGACCCGTTGCAATTTGCCTTCATGCGCGATGCCCTGGCGATGGGGGTGGTGTTGGGGGTGCTCTGCGCGGTGACGGGGAGTTACTTGATCGTGCAGCAAATGAGCATGATCGGCGGGGTGATTTCCCATTCGATTGTGCCGGGCCTGTCGATCGCATTTTTCCTGGGGATTGATGTGGGGATTGGGGCGTTTGTGGCGGGGGTGTTGAGTGCGATCTGTGTGGCGCTGTTGGAGAAGCGATCGCGCCTCAAGGTCGATGCCGCCATGTCCCTCACCCTGACCACGTTTCTCGCGTTTGGCATTTTACTGATCAGCCTCTTGGAAACGAATCAGGTGGATCTCTCTAGCCTGCTGTTTGGCGATATTTTGGGGGTGACGCGGGGGGATTTGGGGCGCACGATCGCGATCGCGGCTCTGATCATCACCTTGGTCAAACTCTTTTACAAAGAACTCCTCTTTTACAGTTTCGATCCCCTCGGCGCTCAGGCCAGCGGTCTCCCCGTCCAAGGTTTGTATATGGGTTTAATTAGCGCGATCACCCTTACGATTGTGGCGACGATGCAGGTGGTGGGGGTGTTGCTGGTGATGGCGCTGCTGGTGGGGCCAGCGATTACCGCCTATCTCTTGGTGAAGGAACTCCATCAGATGATGTGGGTGGGGTCGGTGTTGGGCGCGATCGCCAGCATCAGCGGTATGTATGCGAGTTACTACCTCGATCTGCCGTCGGGGCCTGCGATCGTGATGGCGATTTTCGTCGGGTTTCTCCTCGCTCTCTGTTTCAGTCCCCGCCGGGGTTGGCTTGTTGCCAAGGCGCGATCGCCCCACACGCCGCATCAATAAGCAAGGCTCAATCGGATGGGGTCAGGTTGAAGGCTTCTTTTAATACGGCTTGCATGAGTTGTTGGGCGTGGGTTTGGTTTTGGGTGATTTGGGTTTCGAGTTGGTCGCAGAGGGTGAGGAGTTTTTCGATTTTGGCGACGATGGCTTGTTGTTCGGAAAAAGATGGGATTGGGATAATGATAGTGTTAAGTATTTTTAGACTCAAAAATGGTTGAAGTCCGCCCTTGGTTAAGTCCTTATATATTTCATCTCGATGGAGTACAAAATAATTGAAAATATATTTATTAAACAAAAAATCTTGATTGAATTTTAAGATCGCAGTATTTTTGAAACTGAACTCAAAATCAACATTGATAATTGCAGGAGTTCCACAGCCAGCTCCAATATTAACTAACAAAATTTCCCCTTTTTTTGGATATGCTTTTGAGTACAATTCTTTGTGAAACTCTTCCGAAACATAATGACATGCATTCCAGTCAATTTTGTCTGGTTTCACATGTGTTGCTGCAATATACGGATAGCCGCTAGCAACTTTTGGGGGTGTATTATGGAAGCCATCAGTTATTTTTATGCAGAGGTCTCCCAACCGACACCACTCCCAACCCTTCGGGAGTTCAAAGGGTTTTTCCTCGTCAGTGATGGGGGGTAGGGGTTTTTGGGGTTTGATTTTTTTGGCTTTGACGAGTTCGGCTTTTTCGGCGGCGATCCGTTTGAGCAGTTCGCTGGCGGGTTCAATGTGGGGATTGTGCGATCGCCACTCGGCGGTGAGCTTCCCTGCGATCGCCTCCTGCAAAATCTGTTGGCGCAATTTTTTCACCAGGGCTTGCTGGTGGGCAAGTTCGCGGCTAAGAGAGTTTACATGGTTAGATCTCTCTCTAAATGAATCAATAATTTTATCTTGCTCCCTAACCGGAGGAAGCCAAATTTCGTTATTCAAAAAATCCTTTTCATTGAGATATTTTCTATGCGTTATGCCACTACTAGATCGCTCACAAATATCATAAAAAATCAATGAATTGGTAAAGTTATTAAGCCAATCAATAGAAATAATATCTTCGTTGATTTTGTATGCCCAAAAATTTCCAGTGATGATTGCGTCATTAACTTCAGATGAAGCAACACCAAACGCACCATAGCGTGCATCTATTTTTGACATTACAAAAAGCCCTTCCTTGAGAATGAATTGCTTCTTTGTGCCAATTTTTGATCCAATTTCGTGATCTCGAACCGAAACACCACCGTGTTTTGTTCTAATTGTCACCCTCTTATATTGTTTATTGTCTTGAATGGTAATTGGCAATTTTACTCTTGTTAGAAATTCGCTAAATTTATATTTATTCCAATCAGTCACTAAACCAACTCCTTTCTCAACTGTTCCAGCAACTCATCACCCTTAGCAAAAGACTGATGTAACAGATCCAATAACTCCCCGCTGCTGTACTGCTTCTCCTCCTCAGAACGATGCGGGTTTTTAATATCGAGATTGTAGCCATTCGCCTGGATCGTCTCAATATCCACCAACCAAGCCCGCTCATTCTCCTCACGATTCCCCCACCAATTCCTTAACCCCTCAAACTCCCTAAACTGAATCGGCTTCGTCTTCGAGTAAGCCTTATAACCCTCCGGCAACCGATGCTCATAAAACCAAATCTTTTCCGTCCGCTGACCCTTCCTAAAAAACAACAAATTCGTCGCCACCGACGCATAGGGCTGAAACACCGAATTCGGCAACCGCACAATCGTATGTAAATCACAATCCGCCAACAACTTTTCCCGGATACGCTGCTTCACCCCATCCCCCGTCAACGAACCATCCGGCAACACAATCGCCGCCCGGCCCCCCTCCTTCAACAATCGAAGCATCAAAATCAAAAACAAATCCGCCGATTCCTTCGTCCGATAGGTTTGCGGAAAATTGTTTTCATTATTATTAGAAACCACCCCCCCAAACGGCGGATTCGCCAAAATCACATCCACCCGATCCTTAGACGTATATTCCGTCAACGGCCGTTGCAACGCATCCCCAAACCGGATATTTGGTGTCACCACATCATGCAAAATCAGATTCGTATTCGCCAACATATAGGGCAACGGCTTATACTCCCAACCCCGCACATTTTGACCAATCGCCTCACGATCCGCCACCGTCTGCGCCGTTCCCTTTAAATACTCAATCACCGCCACCAAAAACCCCCCCGTCCCACAAGCCGGATCAAGCACCAACTCCCCATGAGCCGGGTTAACCATCTCCGTCATCAACTGCGTAATCGCCCGTGGTGTGTAAAACTCCCCCAACGTTCCCGCACTCTGCAATTCACTCAAAAACGTTTCATAAATTTGCCCAAACAACTGCAAATCCTTACTACTATTAAAATCAACCTCATTCAACTTATTGATCACCTGCCGTAGGTGAATCCCCGACTTCATATAGTTGTAATTATTGGCAAACACCCCCCGCACCAACACCGCCCGATGATTGCCAGTGGAAAGATCAATATTCGACAACGTCGGAAACAACGTCCGATCCACAAACTCCAACAACTCATCCCCCGTCATCCCCTCATCATCACCCGCCCATTCATCCCAATGCAAACTCGCCGGAATCGGTGAAGTGTAATCATCCTCCATCAACTCCAATTCCTTATCCTTATCACTGAAAATTTTCAGAAACAACATCCAGCCCAATTGCAGAATGCGTAACTCATCACTCCCCGTCCCCGTATCTTGCCGCATAATATTGCGGGTCGATTTCACAATACCTGATACATTTGCCATAAACTCTAAATCAATCGCTCCCTAGTTAAGACTTCACGCCGCCTCATACAGCGCCCGTTCCAATTGAGAAACAGCCTGTAAATATTGCGGCTTTCCCCCAAACAATTTAATAATCTCCGTTGGTGTGCCGAACTGGTCAAACGGATTCACCTTCAGCACCTTAATATCCTCAATATTTTCAATGCCCTCATCCGCATATTTATCCAGCAACGCCTCTAGAACCTTCCGAGCGCGATCGCCATATTGGGTAAACACATCCCGCTTCCTGACCTGGTTCGCCCGCTCCGCACGGGTGAGAGGCGGCTGATCAAAAGCAGCGTGGCAAATCAGATCAAAAATATCCATCTCCTTACCAATCGCAGCCTTGAGATTTTCCAACACAATCCCCTGCTGCGTCAATTCATCAACAATCACCTGCTTTCTATCCGCACTGCACCATTGAGTCAGAAAATCATGCAGCGACTCGTATTGCTCCCGCACCTTCTGACGAGTGTAGTCCTTAAGATTTTCCGTGATCAGTCTACCATTGCCATCTATGTATTGAATGCGCTCGTTCAGAATCGCAACATTCACCCCATTCACATAGACCTTCCGCCGTGGCTCACCGATAATCTCGCCCCCCGTGATGATCTCCGGTGGATCATCGGGCGGATCGAAGTTCACCGCCTCCCCCGTTGCGTCTGTAATCGTTTCCCCTGTGGCCAACTCCTCTTCCGGCGTTTCAAATTCATCATCCTCACGAAGCTCTTTCACCCGCACTGGATCGCCATCAAAATCCGGATCAACAAACAGATCCGTAACACTGCGAAAATCAAGAATCGTGAAAAAAGTCTTTCCAAACGCTTCATTAATGCGCGTCCCCCGGCCAATAATCTGCTTAAACTCCGTCATCGAGCCAATATTGCTATCCAGCACAATTAACTGACAGGTTTGGGCATCAACCCCCGTCGTCATCAGCTTAGAAGTCGTGGCAATCACCGGATAGCGTTCTTCGGGATTGATAAAATTGTCTAGTTCGCGCTTGCCTTCCTGATTATCGCCCGTAATCTGCATCACATACTTAGGATTTTCAGCCATCAAATCGCTGTTCGCATTCGCCAACGCCGCCCGCATCCGTTGGGCATGGTCAATATCCACACAAAAAACAATTGTCTTCGCAAAACGATCGGTTTTTTTGAGATATGCCGTGATCTTATTCGCTATGGTTGCCGTCCGTTCATCAATTACCAAATTTCGCTCAAAATCCTTGCGGTTATAAATGCGATCCTCCACCAATGCGCCGCTTTTATCCGTTTTTCCCGCCTCCGGCCGCCAACCATCAAGATCCACATTCAAACCCACCCGCACCACCTTATAGGGAGCCAAAAAACCATCTTCGATTCCCTGTTTCAACGAATAGGTATAAATCGGATCACCAAAATATTCTGTATTGGAAATCGCTTTCGTTTCCTTGGGCGTAGCCGTCAGTCCGATATGGGTTGCCGTTTGGAAATACTCTAAAATTTCTCGCCAAGCACTATCGTCCGCCGCGCTCCCCCGGTGACATTCATCAATCACAATCAAATCAAAGAAATTTCGGCTAAATTCCCGGTAAGCATCCTTATCTTCGTCGTAGTTGGTAATTCCTTGATAAAGGGCTAGATAAATTTCATAGGATTTATCAATCTGCTTTTTCTTGATCACCGTCATCTTGTCCTTAAAATGACGGAAATCCCCCCGGCGGGTTTGGTCGATTAAAGCATTCCGATCCGCCAAGAACAAAATACGTTTTGCCGCCCCCACTTTCCAAAGCCGATGAATAATCTGAAAAGCGGTGTAGGTTTTGCCCGTCCCCGTCGCCATCGTCAGCAGAATCCGTTCCTGACCTTTTGCGATCGCCTCTACCGTGCGATTGATAGCGATTTGCTGGTAATAGCGGGGGCTGTGACTCGTGCCATCAAAGAAATAATCCTGGCTGCTGATCCGCTCAACTTCCGGCGTAACAATGCCTTTATAGCGTTTATAACGTTCCCAAAGTTGTTCCGGGCTAGGAAATTCATCTAGAGAAATTGTCCGCTCAACAGCACCACTAGCGGCGGTGCGGTCATGTTCGTAGAACCCATCACCGTTACTACTGAATGCCGTTGGAATATCGAGAATTGTGGCGTATTCTAGCCCCTGCTGAATCCCGTCCATCACCGAATGCTTATTGTTTTTCGCCTCAATGATGGCGATAGGAATATTCGGCTTGTAGTAAAGAATGTAATCC
Organism: Spirulina subsalsa CS-330; assembly: GCF_028330765.1. Classification (GTDB taxonomy): domain Bacteria; phylum Cyanobacteriota; class Cyanobacteriia; order Cyanobacteriales; family Spirulinaceae; genus Spirulina; species Spirulina subsalsa_A. The sequence goes on from NZ_JAQMTY010000176.1 coordinate 38,281, forward strand.
GCTCGCTTGCGCTTGCCACGGGTGGTGAGGTTGCCCTTCACATAAATGCGGCCATCGGTGAAACTGACTTCTTCTCGAATTTGTTTCCGAATATCCCAACCGGCCTTTTCCAGAGCAGGCGTAATAAACTGAGTACAAATATCCCGTTCTGATAAATCTTGCTTATTCGTCATGTAATTCCAACCTCTAAACGTAATACTTTACGCCACATCTCAAACTAACTCTGTCTGAATTCTTCATTCCCCCCCCGTCCCCTCCCTCACCAAATACGCCCCCAACTCCTGCGCCAAATCTCGCAAAAACCGCGCCGCGTTCTCCTGCCCCTCCCCCTGCAACCGTGCCGCCACCAACTCACACACCTGCACAAACCCCTCATCCACCAACTCCCGATGACGGTCGAGGGTTTGCGCTTCCTCCCCAAAGGGACATTCCATGAGTTCTTGAATCAGAGCGAGATAAGCCTGCACAGGTCGTTCATCCATAGCCGCAAGGTCAAAACAGCACCCCCATTCTACCCCCAACCCAAAAACCCAACCCAGAGACCGGGTTTCTTGCATCCCCTCATTTCCCGCCACAACCTCCCTGTTTGATCTCGTTACTTGGCTCTGCCAAATAACGCTTCCCCGGAGGCTCCGCCTCCATCCCAGGCGGCAGAGCCGCCCGAAGCTCGTGCCATGGCTCTGCCGTGGCACGAGGATAAACCCGGTTTCTCATTGCCCTAGCAACCCATTAAAATAGATCCCAACCCACCCAAACTTCCCCCCATGACCCTCACCCGCATCACCGCCGCCGGAACCGCCACCATTCCCCCAGAAATTATCGACTGGCTTCACCTCAAACCCGGCGACCCCATCAACATCGCCATCTCCCCCGATGGCAAAGTCTACCTAGAACCCGCCCCCAAAACCCCTCAAATTGATGTCCGTAGCCTATCCGGTTGCCTCCATAATCCCAACAGAAAACCCGTCACCCTCGCTGAAATGGAACAAGCCATTACCGAAGCAGCAGGAGCCTCAATGTGAACGGTTTGGATACTAACGTTAAATCAACAAGCCGGATGCAATGAAACTGCATCTTTTGATATCAAACTAGTACAGAGTCAAGACTTAATATTCGGATTGTATTGAATGTCCAACGCTCAACGTGACGGTGCGTTACGCTTCGCTAACAGCACCCTACAAACATCCTAATTCTTGGCATTGACGCTGCACTAGGACAGTTACCTCAAGTCAAACTCTTGAACTCATAACAGAGAAACCTATCCCTCTCTCATCCATCACCCCAACCCCAAAACAACACCCCCATTCTACCCCCGCAGCCCAGAAACCGGGTTGCCCCCATCCCCTCATTTCCCGCCTCAACCCTCCCAAAAACCCGGTTTCAAACCGACTCAATATTCCTAACCTTGCGTAACTCCTCCAAAAACTCCTCCCGCGTCACCGACCCTAAAACCTCCCGCCGTTCCTGGGTGTAATCCCCCTGTCCCCAACCCATTTGTTGCAAAAACCGAATCGCATCAGACTGTCCCAAATGATTGACTAAAATCTGATAGCCCTTTTCTCTTAACTCTAGTGCATTCATCATCAACGACTCCTGTTTACTGCTCCTGGAAAACCTCAATCAGCCACACCACCGGATTACGAATCGCCACCTTTAATTGGTGTTCATGCCTGCGAGCCGTCTTGAGCAGGCGATCGTCCGTAGAAAGAAAAATATCCGCCCCAGATGCTTCCGCACAAGCCAGATGAAAAGAATCAAACAGCCCAAATCCCAGACCTTCTAGTTGTTGTGAAAGTTCCTCAACTGCCTGATTGATTTCCTGCATTCGTGTTGCTAATGCCAAGAGATTAAAGATGCTGTTTTTTTTATCCAGATTCCGCATTTTTTCCAGTTCTACGAGAACGGCTTCTCTGGAAAATAGTTGCCATTCTCCCGTGCTAACCCGTTCCAGAATACTTAAAACTGAGTTTCCCTCTAGCCGAACCCGCTCCTGCACCCAGTCATCAAAGGGGCGATTGAGACAACACACATCCAAATATATCGCAACCATCACACCCCTTCCATAACCCCAACGCCAAAACAGCACCCCCATCCTACCCCCCACAGCCCAGAAACCGGGTTGCCCCCATTCCCTAAATTCTCCCAAAAACCTGGTTTCTATGGCCGATCGCATCCTTGGCGTTTCCAGAGTTACAATTCACGGCTGCCCAGATTGTTCAGACCGAGGGGCGATCGCATAGACCGCGTTGGGTTTGGGGCGTGTCCAGGGTGCGATCGCGCCTCGGCCCAGAGCAAATAAGCTAAAATGCCTTATTAATCATCAAATTCGTTATTCAGCACGTTTTTAAAACGTCGCATTCGCCCTATCGAGTCAGACCTAGACATGAATTTACCGATTCAGGCCGTTCAAGCCCCCTATCGTGGTGGTGGCAACTATCGCACCCCGCCCCCGGATTTACCCTCACTGCTACTCAAAGAACGGATCATCTATCTAGGTTTACCCCTAGTCTCCTCCGATGAGTACAAAGAGCAGATGGGTTTGGATGTGACCGAACTGATCATCGCGCAATTGCTCTATCTTCAGTTTGATGATCCCGAAAAACCCATCTTTATGTACATCAACTCCACCGGCACTTCGTGGTACGGTGGCGATGCGATCGGCTTTGAAACGGAAGCCTTCGCCATTTGCGACACGATGAACTACATCAAACCCCCCATCCATACGATCTGCATCGGTCAAGCGATGGGAACCGCCGCGATGATTCTCGCCGCCGGGACTCGTGGCTGTCGCGCCAGCCTCGCCCATTCCACGATCATCCTGCATCAACCGCGCCAAGGGGCACGCGGCCAAGCCTCCGACATTCAAATCCGCGCCAAAGAAGTCTTGGCCAACAAACGCGCCATGCTCGGCATCTTAGCCAAAAGTACCCAGCAAGACATCGAGCGCCTGGAAAAAGACACCGATCGCATGTTGTACATGACCCCCCCCCAAGCCAAAGACTACGGCATTATCGATAAAGTGTTGGAGAGTTCTAAGGATTTACCCAAAGCCTTACCGGCTCTCTAGACCCGTCACCCATTGCATTCCTGTTCCTCATTCTTCACTGTTATCATGCCCATTGGTGTTCCGAGAGTTCCCTATCAAATGCCCGGTCAGCCCTATTCTGACTGGATCAACATCTACGATCGCCTGTACCGGGAGCGAATCATTTTCCTCGGTCGCGGCATCAACGACGGCATCGCGAACCAAATCATCGCGATCATGCTCTATCTCGATTCCGAAGATTCGAGCAAGCCGATCTACTTGTACATCAACTCCCCTGGCGGTTCCGTTACCGCTGGCCTCGCCATCTTTGACACGATGCAACACATCAAGTCTGAAGTGGTGACGATCTGCGTCGGCCTCGCGGCCTCCATGGGGGCGTTTCTGCTCGGCGCGGGGACAAAAGGCAAGCGCCTCGCTCTCCCCCACGCCCGGATCATGATCCACCAACCCCTTGGGGGAACCCAAGGCCGTCGCCAAGCCACGGATATCGAAATTGAAGCCCGCGAGATTCTCCGCATTAAACGGCAACTCAACGAAATCATGGTGGAGCAAACCGGCCAGCCCCTGGAAAAAATCGAGAAAGACACCGATCGCGACTACTTCATGTCGCCCCATGAAGCCCTCGCATACGGCATCATCGACAAGGTGATCGAAGAAACGCCGGATAAAGCAGCGGCAGCGATCGCCGCCCAGCGATAACCGCTCTGTCCATGATCTACCCAAGACGGACAAGGGGCTTCAGCCCCTTGTTTCATTTTTGGCTGTGATCGGGGCTAGTGGTCGGGGGTGGGGTGGAAATAGTCGTAGATGGTGCGGGCGAGGTGGGGGCCAATGCCGTTGACGGCTTGGAGTTGGTCGAGGCTGGCGGCGCGGATGTAGTCCACGGAGCGGAAGTGAGCGAGGAGGAGTTTTTGGCGGTGGAAGCCGAGGCCGGGGACTTGATCGAGTTGCGATCGCCGACTACTTTTTAAACGCTGCTGCCGGTGGAAACTGACGGCGAAGCGGTGGGATTCGTCCCGGACACGGCGCAGCAGTTGCACACCGGGCTGATCCGGGTCAGTGGGGAGCGGCTCCGATGCACCGGGTACAAAAATTTCTTCGCGCCGTTTGGCCAAACTAATCACCCGCAGATCATCGAGCACATCGAGTTTTTGCAGCATCGTCACCACGGCGGAAAGTTGCCCTTTGCCACCATCGATCAGCACCAGATCGGGAAATTCGGGGTCTTCGTGGCGGGGCACGTTGCGATCGCGATAGTTCCGAAACCGACGACCGATCACTTCGGCCAGGCTGGCGAAATCGTCCGAGCGACCGATTCGCACATCCGGGTTTTGGATTTTGTAATGGCGATAATGCTGTTTGGCGGGCATGCCGTCGGTGAAGACCACTTGGGAGGCGACGGCGTTGGAGCCTTGGCTGTGGGAGATGTCGTAGCCTTCGATCCGTTGGGGCAGGTCGGGGAGGTCGAGGAGGTCGGCGAGGTCTTGGAGGGCGTGGGTGTTGCGATCGCTCAACCGTTGGGTGCGATCGAGTTCGTATTGGGCGTTACGCTCCACGAGTTCGATTAGGTCGGCTTTTTGTTGGCGTTGGGGATTAACGAGGGTGACTTTGCGGCCCCGGCGTTGGGTGAGCCAATCCGTGAGCAGATCTGCGGCGGGTAACTCATGCTGCACGAGAATTTCGCTGGGGATTTCCACAGCATCGACGCGCCAATAATGCTCCTCTAAAACACGCTGTAAAATTGCGCCGGGGGTTAAGGATTGGGACTGGGCAAAAAAGCCCAAACGCCCCACCAATTTCCCCGCCCGCACTTGAAAGAGTTGGATACAGCAATGCTGATCATTGGCCGCTAGGGCGATCGCATCCCGTGACACCGTATCATCGGGCAGAGTCATTTTTTGATCACCATGGAGGGCGGTTAAGCCTTGGATTTGATCCCGCAATCGGGCCGCTTTTTCAAAGGCCAAATCCTGGGCCGCCTGCTCCATTTGCGCCTGTAATTGGCTGATCAATTCTCCCGATCGCCCTTGAAAAATCATCGCCACTTTTTGGACAATTTTGTGATAGTCCTCCGGGGTAATCAAGGCCTGACAGACTCCCGGACAGCGGCCAATATCATAGTTTAAACAGGGACGATCTTTAAACAGGGGGCGACGACGTTGACGGAGGGGAAAAATGCGTTTAACAAGGTTCAGGGTACTCCGGAGCGATCGCACATCCACATAGGGGCCGTAGTAGCGATCGCGTTCATTACTCAACCGACGTTTTCGGGTTAGAAAAATACGCGGATAATCTTCTGACCAAGTAATACAAACATAGGGATATTTCTTATCATCCTTGAGCAGCACATTAAAGTAGGGTTGATGCTGCTTAATTAGATTCGCTTCGAGGGCGAGGGCTTCGGCTTCGCTGTCGGTGACGATGAATTCAATCTCCACCACTTGCCGCACCATCAACGCGATCCGATGGGTATGGTGTTGCCCTTCTCGAAAGTATGATCGCACCCGCGATCGCAACCGTTTCGACTTGCCAATATACAAAATCCCATCGGTGCAATCGCGCATCAAATACACCCCCGGCTCGGTGGGAATTTCCTTGAGGCGCATTTCTAACCGTTCAGGGTTTTGAATCAGTGGCGTAGCCATGGGTCAAATTACAATAGGACAGAACATCATGTTCCCCTCACCCAACCCTCTCCCCCAGGAGAGGGCTTCTGGCTCCCTTCTCCCCGTGGGAGACGGGCCGGGGATGAGGGAAGACTCTGCACAGCATCACGCCAGGAGGAATTTTTGCACCGCTACAGCCACCCCATCCGCCTCCACCGACGGCGCAACCCAATGGGCGGCGGCTTTCACCGTGTCCGGGGCATCGCCCATGGCAACACTGAGGCCGACGGCTTGGAGCATATCGAGATCGTTGTAGTTATCGCCGATCGCCATCACGTCCGCTAGCTCCAAACCATAATAGGAGCGGGCGAGATGGGTGACGGCGTGGCCTTTGCTGGCTTGGGGGTGGGTGAATTCTAAAAAGGTGGGGGAGGATTGGGTGATGTAGAGGTGATCGGGGGGGTAGGCGGTTTGGCACTGGGTAAGCAGGGCCGCGATCGCCTCCGTATCGGCGCAGAGCATCAGCAATTTCGTTAAGGGGCGGTCTAACAATTGCCGCAGATCCCCGACGGGATGGGCAGGCAGGCCCGATCGCGCCATGTACGATTCAGTTTGGGGCGTGATGTCCCGCACATAGAGGCGATCGTCATGGTACACATGGACATCAAGGCGATCCGCCCAATCGGGATGATCGGCGAGATCCAGCAGTTCCGCGAGACGTTCCGGGGGGACGGGACGATGGAGGAGGCGATCGCCCGTTTCGGGGTGCTGAATCCACGCACCGTTATAGGCAATGATCGGCTCGCGGCTGCGGATTTGGTCGCGAAACCGTTGGGCCGAGCAATACATGCGCCCCGTCGCGATCGCCACCGAGATCCCCCGCGCCATCACCGCCTCTAGGGCCGCACAAACCCCCGGCGACACGGCATTACTCTGACCTGCGATCGTGCCGTCAATATCCAAAATTAAAAGCTGAATGCCCATGCGATCGCACCAAAAACACCCTTCAAATCCTAGCGCGGGTTGCTTCCTTTGGGCGGGGTGATCCTCCCACGGTGGATGCCCTCATCCCCAACCCTTCTCCCCGTGGGAGAAGGGAGCTAGAAGCCCTCTCCTGGGGGAGAGGGTTGGGTGAGGGAGCTAGAAGCCCTCTCCTGGGGGAGAGGGTTGGGTGAGGGGTTGGAGGCCGATCGCGCCCTAACCCTCGTCGGTCTCAGACTTAGCGAACCGTTGCCCCAATTTTTTAACAGCCCAACTCACCACAATGCCCGCGATCAAAATCGAAATCGCCGGGTTAAACAGAGGCTGCCACAGGGCATACCAGAGATCCCAACCGAGGGGAATCCCCGCCGATCGCCCGATCAGCGCGATCGCAAACCAAATAAACCCCCCCAACACGAGGAACACATCAAACACCAAAATCCGATCAATCCACTCTAAAACCTTGTTATTCATCGTTCAAATACTGTCGTTAAAAACACCTTAAAATCATTGCTTCGGTTCCCAATTTTGCCGCAAACCAGGCTAGAAATTATCAAGATCGCCCCATATCTTAATAGTTTTGTACAGTTAGAGCGATCCTAAATCAATCGGAGATCTGATCTCCTCATCAACAAGGGGCTTCAGCCCCTTGCCTGTTCATGAATCAAATAGGATTGCTATAGAGCCTAATCCGGCGAAATCAGAATCATTAACCCCGTTTTCCCGTCACAATATAGGACACTCGCTGGCCGATATTCGTGGCATGATCCGCCATTCGTTCAATATGCCGAATCGCCAACACCATCAGCAAAATCGGCTCTACTACCCCTTGAATATCCCGTGATTCGGCCAAGGTGCGATAGAGGCGATCGTAAGCATCATCAATGGTGTCATCCATTGCTTTTAACTCCGCCCCCGCCCCCGGATTGAGATCCGCCAAGGCAATGAGACTCACCGCGAGCATCCCCTGGGCCTGTTGCGACATTTGCTCAATTTCACCCAGACAGGCATGGGGCGGATAGTTAAACAGTTTGACCGCTAATTCCGTTAAATCCTGGGCGTAGTCCCCAATCCGTTCAAGGTCGCGCACCAACTGCATAAAGGCACTCAGCAGCCGCAAGTCTTTCGCAACAGGGCGTTGGAGGGTCATCAGTCGCGCACATTCGAGTTCAATACTGCGATAGTAGCGATCAATTTGGCCTTCAACGGCGGTGATATCTGCGATCGCCTGAAAATCGTGGTGAAAGAAGGCCTGATGACCGAGGCGGCAGGACTGTTCGACCAAGGTTCCCATCCGCAATACCTCCTGACTCAACTGTTTTAAAGCGCGTTCAAGTTGGGTGGCATGGGGAGAAGTGGAAGCGGAAGCTGATAAAGTCATATCCGAAAAATACTATTTAATTGTTAAGGGCTTTTATGAATTCTTTCTATCTTAGACAGGAGTTGATCAGACAAGATTAAGATTTAGTGAATGTTTGGTAACTGAATTTGCAGCCATGCGCCCCCAGTGTGGGGATGATTTTGGGCGGTGACTAGTCCACCATGGGCGATCACAATTTGTTGAACGATGGCAAGGCCGAGGCCGCTGCCGGAGTTGGTTAAGGGAGATTTGATCTGAGGGTGGGTCTCTAAACGCTGGCGCGAGGTGTCGCCTCGATACAGACGTTCAAAAATGAATGGAATTTCGTCCTCGCGGAAGCCAGGGCCGCTATCAATAACATCAATTGTATGCCAATTTGCTAAATCACTATCGGGGCCGGGGGTATTTAAGGCAACCAGAATTTCGCCACCTTCGGGACTATGTTTAATGGCATTGTCCAAAACATTCAGCAGCACTTGGATGAAGCGTTCGACATCCACTTCTAGTTCGAGTTCCGCTGAGCCGTGGTAGCAGAGTCGAAGTTTTTTTTGTTCGGCAATGGGAACGAGGGTTTGCCAGGCGGTCAGGATCAGGGTGGCGACGCGGACGGAGCGACAGTGCAGGAGTTGATCGGGGTTCGAGGTGAGGCGGCTGAGGTCGAGGCAGCTTTGGATTAGATCCATGAGGCGTTTCAGTTCGCGCAGCATTTGTTCAACCCATTGTTTTTCGGGGAGGTCAAGGCGGCGCAGGAGGGTTTCGGCGACGAGTTGGATCGAGGTGAGGGGGGTGCGGAGTTCGTGGGTGAGGTCGGAGAAGGCGCGATCGCGGGCCTGTAAGGCCTCTTGGATGGATTGGCGATTTTCTAAGAAGACCCCCACATGGTTATCGGGAAGGAGCAGGGTAGAAGCCCGCAGGGCGATCGCATAGGGCGTGGGAACCGCCCAATCTTCTTTCGCCACCGTGGTCGAGCGATAGACCCATTCCTGATGTTGAGATTGCCCTGTGGCGCGGGTGGTTTCAATCAGTTGATCCAGTTCATAGGAGCGGACGAGTTCGAGCAGGAGGCGCACCTGTCCCGGTTGCCAGCGATCGATCTGCAAGGTTTGGCGAGCGATGGGATTACACCAGAGCAATTGGTTGATCGCATCAACGCGCAGGTAACCAATGGGGGCCACTTCAAGGATTTTTGTCCAAAGTTGGCCTTGTTGTTGGCTAGTTTGTTGGGTTTCGAGGAGGCGGTGAAGCGATCGCCGCAGTCGATACAGCGGGGCGAGGGATGACGTATCTTGCAATGCAACGGGCAAAATTTGGAGCAGTTGTTCAACCTGTTGGGCAAAACGGTACTGTTGCCACGCATTGATCAGCAACCCTGTACATAACCCCAAAACAAACACAAGGACAAGGGACATAGAGCAGCTATCAACAGTGAACGGTGATTGAAACGAGCAACCTCACCGACCCGGAGGCAATGGATCGGGCATGTTGCGCCGATGTGATCACGAAGCGTAGAATACGGAGCGTGGCATAAACACTCAGGCATTCTCCTCTGTAACCCTGTAATTTTTAGCCCTATCTTAGATCATCTCGATCCTCCGGACTCAAGATCATCGCGGGTCTTGCCCTGAGCGATGCTTGAACCTGTCAAGATGAAGACAATCCCGCAGCGTTGATTATGGTCACTCCCTCCCTAACCCCTCACCCCGCCCCGCCGAGCTATCCGATCGTGGAACAGTTCCACTCGATTCAAGGCGAAGGCGCGTGGGCGGGGGTGAGTGCGTTGTTTATCCGGTTGGGGGGGTGTGATGTGGGCTGCCCCTGGTGCGATACGAAAGAATCCTGGCCCCAGGATCATCATCCCCGGCAGGAGGTGGCGGCGTTGGTGGCGGCGGCGGTGGCGGCGGCCCCGGCCATGGTGGTGATCACGGGGGGGGAACCGTTGCTCCATGATCTCGAACCCTTAACAACGGCGTTACATGAAGCAGGGCAGCGGGTGCATTTGGAAACGTCGGGGGCGTATCCGTTGCGGGGGACGGTGGATTGGGTGACGCTGTCGCCGAAGCGGTTTAAGCCGCCCCACGGGTCAATCTATCCCCAGGCGCAGGAGTTGAAGGTGGTGGTGAGCGATCGCACGGATCTCGATTGGGCCGAAACCCAAGCCGCCCAAGTGCCGGATTCCACCCTCTGTTACCTCCAACCGGAATGGCAGACCCCCACGAGCCAAGGGTTGATTTTTGACTATGTGCGCCACCATCCCCGCTGGCGGATGAGTCTGCAAACCCACAAACTTTTAGGGGTGCGTTAATCCCGCGATTCTGCATGATGACTGAAACCTGGACGATTTATAAAGAGTTCCGTTTTGAGGCGGCGCACCGCTTGCCGAACCACGACGGTAAATGCCAGCGGCTCCACGGTCATAGCTGGGTAGGGCGGGTCTATGTGCGGGGCGATCGCCTCACGACCGACGGGGCGAAGGCGGGGATGTTGATGGATTTCAGCGCGGTTAAGGACTACCTGACCCCCCTACTGGAAACCTATCTCGATCACCATTACCTCAACGACACCACCGGCCTACCCAATCCCACCAGTGAATGCCTGGCCCAATGGATTTATCACCGTCTTGATGCGGCGGGGTTGCCGGGTTTGGATGGGGTGGAAATTCGGGAAACCTGTACATCGGGGTGTTTGTATCGTTGCGATCGCTTCTGAATCTCACTGCGATCGCTTCTGAATCTCACTGCGATCGCTGCTGATCTCACTGTGATCGCTGCTGATCTCACTGCGATCGCGCCTGATCTCACTGCGATCGCTCTCCTCTGTGACGTTTGATGAATCCGGGGGACGAGAAGGGCGAACAAGCTTGCTAGCATCAGGGTGATGTGATGTTTCATTCCCCAAAAGCCCCATGGTGTCTTTCAAAATCGTGCCCGTTTTAGCGATCAGTGCAATCCTGACTGCGCCCTTGGTCTCCACGGGGCGCGATCGCCCTGCCACCCCTCGCCCTGCCACCCCTCGCCCTGCCACCCCACCCCAACCCACCCAAATTGCCCAAGTGACCACCGCTGCCGACTTTTACCGCCGCTACCAACGCGACCCTAGCACCATCCCCCTCCCCGATTGCGCCACCACCACCTCCCAACTCAGTCGCGCCGAAATCCAAGCCATCCTCCTCGAACACAACCGCTCCCGCATGGATGCCGATCGCCACGTTCCCCAAGGCTTACCCCCCCTTCCCGCCGTCGCCTGGAACTGTGACGCGGCAGCCGTGGCGCAAACCTGGGCCAACCAAAGCAAAGGAACCCAGGGCCACAGCCCCAACCCATGGCGACAGCAACAGTTTAGCGATCGCACCTCCCTGCAAGGTCAAGCCGCCAAGCTCGGCGAAAATCTAGGCTGGGCGGGGGGAAGTGCCCCCTCAGTGATTCCGCCCGTGGTGAGCAGCGCCACCGCCTGGGACGCTGAACGCAGCGACTACAACCACAACACAGGCGACTGTAGCGGGGTCTGCGGCCACTATACGCAAATGGTTTGGCGTGAGAGTACTGCGATCGGCTGTGGGGTGCATCGGGGGGCGGTACAGTTTCCCGGCAGCAGCCAAGTATGGCCCCATGGCTACTTCCTCGCCTGTACCTATCACAACGCTGGCAACATCAACGGCGACAACCCCCTCATCCAACATCCCGATTGGTACTATCAATAACCGTCGGGGCCGCGTGGTAATTTCCCCATGATGCACCTCAGATCCGGGTTACAATCCGAGGCGCAGCGCCGCCAGCCATCCCAGCCCGCTACAATAAAAAACCCCTGCTCCAGCGGGCATAATCACCTTCATTGCATCCGGACTACCCTATGTTGACTGCTCCTCCCACCCTCACCACTCCCCAAGACACCCTCACGATCGCCGGTCGCACCTTCACCTCGCGCCTGATGACCGGAACCGGCAAATACAGCAATTTTGCCACCATGCAGCAGAGCATCGCCGCCAGTGGCTGCGAAATCGTCACCGTTGCCGTGCGCCGCGTCCAAACCCAAGCCCCCGGCCATGAAGGGTTAGCCGAAGCGATCGACTGGGGCAAAATCTGGATGTTGCCCAACACCGCCGGCTGCAAAACCGCTGAAGATGCGATCCGCGTCGCTCGCCTCGGTCGGGAAATGGCGAAACTCCTCGGCCAAGAAGACAACAATTTCGTCAAGCTCGAAGTGATCCCCGATGCGAAATATCTCCTCCCCGACCCCATCGGCACGTTAGAGGCGGCGGAACAGTTGGTCAAAGAAGGGTTTGCCGTGTTGCCCTACATCAACGCCGATCCCCTCTTGGCGAAGCGCCTCGAAGAGGTGGGCTGTGCCACGGTGATGCCTTTGGGGTCGCCCATCGGATCGGGTCAGGGGTTAAACAATCTCGCCAACATCAAAATCATCATCGACCAAGCGAATATTCCCGTGGTGGTGGATGCGGGGATTGGTGCGCCCAGTGAGGCGGCGGCGGCGATGGAGGCGGGAGCCGATGCGCTGTTGATTAATAGCGCGATCGCCCTCGCCCAAAACCCGCCCGCTATGGCCCAAGCAATGGGCATGGCTGCGATCGCGGGTCGTCTCGCCTACCAAGCCGGACGCATTCCCATCAAAGCCTACGCCGCCGCCAGTTCCCCCCTCACCGGAACCATCAGCTAAACTGCATTAAATTCCCCACGTATAAAAATTCGCTAATTCTTGGGTATGATAGGCGGGTTAGGGTGCGATTTCATGTTTTGATGCTATATTTCCGATTCGCCGCGATCTGGCCATAGATTCATGTTCCGCACCCGCACTACCCTCCTGACCCTCTTAGTCCTTTTGGTTTCGCCTGCGATCGCCCGTGCCGAGGGGAGCGTTGATTTAATCCGAAATGGGGGCGATCGTCCTTATCTCCTCTACCGCGACACCCCTGACCCAGACTCCGGCAACATTTCCCGTGAGCCAATCATCAAAGTCTATGCACAAGCGGGTGAAACTATCTATATGGGATCATCCGCAGTTGGTGTAGGTCAGGGCCTTACTGATTCTGCTGGTAACGGGGTCTGGATCAGATATCGCCGCGCTGGTGAAACGGAGTGGACATCATGTGACAACACTTTAGGTTTTATCGCCAATCGAGATCAAGAGCTTGCCGGCCCCGACCCTGACGGGACGAAAGGCGGCTATAAACCCTGTGAAATACCATCCACAGCAACAACTACAAATGGTATCTGGGAAGTTCAGTTCATTAGCCCTAAACCCGATGCTCCTGATGGATCGACCTATGCTCCTCAAAATCCTGAGACGTGTAGCAGAACTGATTGGTGTCAAATCCCAGGGGTCGAAGCATACGAAGATGATTTTTTTGTTGCCGCATGGGATGTCACCGTTAAGGAAGCCCCCAAAGGCCGAGTGTTTGCTAATTATCTGCCGCTGCGCGTTAGCACAACGGACACCACCAAAGAGATTGCATCTAAACTTATCACCCTCACCAAAGACGGCTATCAATATGAAGTAAACTTCAATAACCTTCAACCTCAAGGATTTATATTCTTTGCCAACAACAAAGGATTTACCAGTGCCAATAATCCTCAGTTTAAGTCTGTCCAGCTCCCCGCCACCTTTCATAGCCCAGAGTTACCCGACAACCTAATTACTGACGATATCACCCACAAACTCTTCTTCAACATCCCCGACAATCAGACCAACGACGCCAGTATCCCAGGCGACTGGTGGTTACGAACACCCGATCCACCGCCCGATCCAGAGCAGTTTCGTTTTCAAGGGGAGGAAGGAACGGTCGGCCAAGCCGGAACCAATCCCCTCACCGGAGCCTTCTACTTTAATAACCCCTCTACAACCCGCAGGTTTACCTATCGCATCGGTCTTGATGTTGACCAAGACGGCATCATCACCACCAACGGACGGGATGTGATCTTAATCGGTACGGCTGAAACAGGTGAGAACAAAGTGGAGTGGGACGGCAAAGATGGCCAGGGCAATCCTATTCCCGCTGGAGCGACTCCCTACCAAGCCACCGTTACCCTCTTTGGTGGTGAGGCACACTTTCCACTCATGGATGTGGAAAAAAACCCTAATGGTCTGATTATCACCCGTTGTGATGAAGCAGTCCGCACCAGTTGTGTTCCGAGTACAACGGCTCCTAATACCGTCTTTTACAACGATCTTGACCTAGGCGGTGGTCAAGCGATTTTGGGAACAAGCAGCGCCAGCGGTGCGCATAAGTGGACTGGGAGCGACCTTGGCTTTGGAGATCTTCGAGGCATTGATACCTGGGTTTCTATTCCGAGCCAATCGATTCCCCTCCAAGACTCGATTATTATCAAACAAACCAACCTCGTTACGGATAAACAAGCGGTCGGCTCTGATTTCTTTCCTGGTGACGAGATTAACTACACTCTGACCGTTAAAAACAACGGGCCGAGCGACCTCCTCCCCACCACCGCCAACGACCCCGCCACCGGCCCCCCCAGCGAAGATCGCGCCCTCGTGACGGATACCTTTCCCAGCGGCATTGAAAATGTGACCTGGACTTGCACAATCAGCACCATTGCGGCCCCCAATACTCCCCTGCGCAATTGTGACACCGCCAGCGGTTCCGGTGATATTAGTGAGTATGTCAGCTTGGCTGCTGGGGAGCAGGCTAATTTTGCGATTACGGGGGCGATCGCATCCACCGTCACCGCTGGCACAACCATCACCAACAGCGCCACCTCCAGAGTCCCCAACGATGTCACCGACCCCAGCACCGACCCCAACAGCCAAAAAGACAACACAGACGATGCAGCGATCACCATCGGAACTCCAACCACAGCGGATTTAAGCTTAGACAAAACCGTCAGCGCGAACACAGTCGGCAGCACCACTACAGTCACCTATACGCTCACTGTTAACAATGCGGGAGAAGCAAATGTCACGGGGGCCGCCGTTGTTGATGATGTGCCGGATACGCTGACCAATGTGCAATGGACTTGTACCGCCAGTGCAGGAAGTGCATGTGGTGCAGCGAGTGGGACGGGGGATTTAAATACGACGGTTGATCTACCTAAAGATGGGTCAGCAGTCTACACCATTACAGGAGATGTACCGAGTACATTTAATGGGACATTAACCAACAGTGCGGAAATCGTACCTCCGGCCGGAATCACCGACCCCACAACCAGCAATAACACCGGCAATGCACCGATTATCTTACCGGTGAATACTGCTGATTTAAGTCTGAATAAAACCGTCAGCGCGAACACAGTCGGCAGCACCACTACAGTCACCTATACACTCACTGTTAACAATGCGGGAGAAGCGAATGTCACGGGGGCTGCCGTTGTTGATGATGTGCCGGATACGTTGACCAATGTGCAATGGACTTGTACCGCGAGTTCAGGGAGTGCGTGTGGTGCAGCGAGTGGAACGGGGGATTTAAATACGACGGCTGACCTTCAGAAAGATGGCTCAGCGATCTACACCATTACGGGGGATGTACCGAGTACATTTAATGGGACGCTGACAAATAATGCTAGTGTTGCGCCGCCTGCTGGAATTACTGATCCGAATAATGCGAATAACGATGATGCGGAAGATATTATTCTACCTCTCAACACAGCAGATTTAAGTCTGAATAAAACCGTCAGCGCGAACACAGTCGGCAGCACCACTACAGTCACCTATACGCTCACTGTTAATAATGCGGGAGAAGCAAATGTCACGGGGGCTGCCGTTGTTGATGATGTGCCGGATACGTTGACCAATGTGCAATGGACTTGTAC
>NZ_JAQMTY010000177.1 GCF_028330765.1 Spirulina subsalsa CS-330
AAATTGCTGCCCGCGTTAAACGGTCTGGGGCTCAGTGGTCTCGCCACAATGTGCCTAAGGTTCTTCTACACCGTTGTGCTTATCTCAATGGTGAACTCTATTAATCTCTATGTACTATCTGCATAACTGGGATGCACCCCAGAATATCCTCATCTAAATTGCTCTCATCATCGTTCGTGAGGATGAGGGTGATGACGCTCTCAGCCTGGCCCGCTTGTAGGGCTAAACGAATGGCAAGAGGGGATTGACATTGGACAATTTTGATCGTGAATGTTTCATCTTCATATTCTGGTTCGCCGGTCCATTGGTGCGGCGTCCGAATTGCGATCGCTTTCGCCCGTGGGGACTTGGCTCGAATCGCGCTAACTTGTGCTTTGATCTGATTGAGGGTGAGGGCAGTCATGCAGTGGATCGGAATTTGAATTAATTAGAAGATGCGTTGAATTTTTCAAATATTATTTGTTCACTTATTTTGAATTATCCAGCTAATTGTTAGGTTAATTTTTTGACCAGATTCAAAATCTTTTTTTAACTTTTTAATTAAGTTTTGAGCGGCTTCAAGATCTAAATCTTTTTCTTCACCTTTCACAATATTTGGATCTGGTTTTGGATCTGGATCTGGATCTGGTTTTGGTGGGGGATCTATTATGGTGATTGGGGGTTTTGCGGCTGTAGTAATTAAGCGAAGGGCCTGTTTTTCGAGAGTACGGAGGTATTTTAACGAGTGGACGTGTTCGTCACTTTGCAGGATTTCGTTGAGGCGATCGCTAACCTGTTGAATTTCGTTGCGGATGGCTAGATCTAATGAGTCAGCGGGGAGGCTTTCGAGGGATTCAAAGGTTTCCCAGCGGGTTTGATTGAGGATTTGGTTGAGGGTTTCATTGAGGGTTAGGGTGTGGGCCATTGCGGTGGTGCTGGTGGCAAAGGTTGCTTGGGCTAGGGTCTCAATGACTTGATCTTTGGTTTGGCTACAGAGTTGATCGAATAGGGTTTGGGTAGCGCGGGCAGTGGTGACGCGATCGCACTCCTGATCACGATCCAACGTCTGCAAGCCAGATTGCAATGCCTTTAAATACGCTTGACAGGATGATTGGCGTGCGGTGGCTTGGTCGTAAACCTCGGCACAGAACTGAGCCACGGTGCTACTTTTGCACAGAGCGGGGCGGGGAATCTCCAAAAGGGCTTCGGCGTGGGTGATCGCCTCTGACCAGGCTTGCGCATCGGGGAGGGCCTCTTCGCGTAACTCGCAGGTATCGGGCAGATCGCGCAGGTTAGCCGTTTTGTAGAGCAGATTGTGTTGATAAAAGGCGCGGTTGGTTTGCTCTGCAAAGGTCAGAATCACGAGATTCTCAGCCTCTGGGGTCAGTCCCATCGCATCGGGTTGATTGATCCACTGTCGCAAACGGGCGACGGTCATCCGTTCCCCTTGGGCTTGGCGCAGGAAGTGCGTGCGCCAATGTTGGCCGAGGAGAAAATGGGTTTCGGAGAGTTCCCCTAAATGGAGGGGGAGGGCAAAGTCTTGGAGGGTTTTGCGTTGATTTTTGTCGATGAGCAGGCGATTTTCCGGGGCTTGGCTGGCACTCTGGATAATGACCCAGATCTTATCAAGATCGCTGCGACGCAGTTCACTGCCGAACAGGGGAGCCCCGGGAAACTCAAACCGGAGGACTTGGTCGAGTAGTTTGTCTAAGGCATCGGCGAGGGTCGTTGTGACGGGTGGCCGTAACTGTAGCCCGAGACAGAGAGAGACAAAGCGTTCTGCTAGATCAGGGCTGCGATCGGGGTCGAGAACATCGGGGTCTTGACGGATGCCGTAGGCCGTCTCTAGGTGTTGGCGCACCCGTAGATCGAGGGAGCTGCGTTGACCGTCTAAGATTGATTTTGCGGTTTGACGATCTTGGGGAGAAAGGTGAACCGTGTATTGACTGAAGCGATCGCCTGCCAAGACATGATTCACCTTGAGTAAATTCGCCACATCTTTCTGCGCCGTGGGACTCAAAAACGCCGGCAACCAGCAAATGGTTTTAGTCCCTTCGGGAAACTTATCTTGAAAATCTTGGACTCTGCCTAGGTCATCGGATGGGCTGTGGTTCTCTTGGTCAAAGGGATAGTCAATAATCACAAGCCAGCGATCGTCCGAATTTTGCAGGGAAATATCGGGCAATTCTCGAACATTTTTAAAAAGAACTTGGCAGGTTCGTTTTGTGTTGCGCCATAACCAGGTGTAGGTCAGTTCTTGCTGCCGACCATCATCGGTGATCTGGAATCGTTGCATCAGCATCTGGCTAATCAGTCGGGCGCGATTGGCTTGGTTATCCTCTCGCTCCGCCTGCTGCAAGATCATATCGGTATCCACACCGGAGAGTTGAACGCTCAGGGTTGGGTTGTGTTCATCGTCGCTGATGCGGAGTTCCCCAATTTGGCTGGCCCACTTTTTGCAGCGTTTGAGGGCTTCTTGGGTTTCCCGGCCCCGAATGGGGGATTTGATCGTGCCATAGTTCAACGCCGCCAGCCGTTCAGCGGTTAGGGTGCGCAGGGGTTCCACATCCGGAACCAAGGCCGAGAGGAGCAGGGTTTTCACCAAGCGGGCATCGTTGATTAGTTTTTGCCGTCTCCCGTCGGTTATGGGTAGGGCTTGGGCTGCATCCCAGGTCAGATCATGATCGCGCTCTAGCAAGGGTAAGAACTTTTGACGGTAGAGGCGGGTGGCATGGTTAAAGTGGGTGGCCATATCGGGGCTGAAGGCTTCTTCGCCGGTGGTGACTAGATCAAACAAGTCCCCCACCGGAATAATGTTTCCCACTTCGAGGCTGTCCCGTTGTTCTACCAAAAGCTGCATCATGATTTTGAGGGCCGTCCGTTCCCGCTGGAGCAGGCTAGAAAGGGCGATCAGGGTTTGAATGAGGGCAGGACTAAAGGGATAGACTTGCTGGAACATCTGCCGATCGCCCCCTTGGGTCAGCAAAATATTCAGGGTCGTATCTTTGAGTTTAATCGCGTCTTCAAAGGCGGCATCGAGTTCGTCCCGGGCGGCGGCGGTTTTGCAGCGCAGCACTCGTTTATGGGCGATCGCAGGTAAATTCCGGTCTTCGAGCACGATGCGATGAAACCGGCCTTCCCAATGTTTGAGGGCATCGCTAAAGTTCATCCGGTCAGCACCGGGGATCGTATCCCCGACCAGTTCGCGGAGATCGCGCTGTCGGGCCACAATACTAATAATCGGGATGGGGCGATCGGCGGCTTGGGCTTCCACCAGTTTGGCGAGTTTTTGGCCTTCGGTATGAACGAAGTTCAAGTCTCCGGCGCGGCTCGCGAGCCATAAAATCAATTCGTCCAGAAACAGAATTAAGCCATCGTAGCCCAATTGCTGGGTGTGTTTACTCAGGATTGAAAGCCCTTGATCGAGGCTGAGATATCCCTCTGTTTGGTTATCAACTTGCAGGTTATAGGAACTAAAAAACTGCTTCACCAGATCGCCCACCAGTTGCGCTCTTTTCTCATCGCCGGCTGGGGCATTCACTGCCTGTTCAAAGGTTGCAGCATCCCAAATTCCGGTCATATCTCCCCAGCCGGAATCATGGGTTTGGTTGAGTTCAGCGAAAAAGGCTTCATTTCCTAAACGCTGGCGCAAGTTTTGGGCATCTTGGAACAGTTCATTGGCGAGATAAATACCGGGGATGGGGGCATCGGGGTGATGATCTTGAATGAAACGGGCATAGCCGCCCAAAATACAGGCTTCCATGCTCACAGAGCCGATCGCATGGTAGGGAACCAGCAGAAATTTTTTACCCTCAATCCAGGGGTTATGGTTGGCGATGACGGGGGCGAGTTCTTTGATGCTTCTGGCGGCGGTGTTGCCTTTGAGGATCAGGTGCAGCACGGCCATAAAGTGGCTTTTGCCGCTGCCAAAGCTGCCGTGGAGATAGGTGGCTTTGCTGGTGCGTCCTTCGATCGCAGATTGAATAAAGCGCAGGGCATTGTCAAAACAATCAACGAGTTCGGGGGTGACAACGTAATCCTGGAGGGTATCCTGGGGGCGGCTGACTCCTTCGGAAAGCCTCAGGACAAAGTCACCTGACTGGACGCGATCAGGAATTTCGATGAGGTCTTTGATCAGGGTCATGGTGGTTAAGATTCGACGGTGAACAGTTAACGGTGTTGCAGTTGTGCGGGGATGCTGCGATCGCTTCTCTGAAATCTAACAGAATTTAGCGGTCTGGCCGGTGGGGAGGTGCGATCGCGCTACGAATCTTTAGAGATGGGTCGTTTGACAGCGTGGGGGAAAGGTCGGTGCGATCTGTCCTGATTGGCTACACTAAAAGCACCGCACTCAATCCTGATTGATGTTCGCTTGTTATGACCCTCAGCCCTAGCCATTTCATCCCCCAAAGTGATCCGCCGCGATCGGCTTCTCATCTGCTGCCGACCATGTATGATCTACCCAGTGAATTTCCTGAGGAACCAGGTTTGCCGGATGTTTTCCATGACTTACAGCCCCAGCTCTTGAGCCGCACCCTACAGTTAGCAAACCACAACCGAGAGCATTACTTCACCGCGTCGGATCTTAACCTCTACTACGATCCCCGGCATCATCTTTGGCATAAACGCCCGGATTGGTTTTTGGCGTTGAATGTCCCGGCTCTGTACGAGGGGCGCGAGTTGCGGCGGAGTTATGTGGTGTGGCAGGAGGGTCAAGCCCCGACGATCGCGGTTGAATTTTTGTCACCGTCTACGGAGCGGGAAGATCTGGGCCGTTTTTATACACCAGCGGATCAAGCCCCGGAATCGCCGTCACCCTTCCGCGAAAACCGTTCGACCCCGGACAAGATCGAGGTGTACGAAAAATACCTCCGGGTTCCCCATTATTTTGTCGGTAGTGCATTAATGCACGGGACGGAGGAAAATCAGGCTACACAACTACGATAACTAGGGAGACAAGCTCATGGCTATTGAGATGACCTGTCCGACCTGTGGGTCTTACGATATCTCCAAGAACGGCACTAGCCACCGAGG
>NZ_JAQMTY010000178.1 GCF_028330765.1 Spirulina subsalsa CS-330
TCGAAGTTTTACCCAAAAGACTTGCTCTTAGAACCCCATACTTCAACTCTGTTAGGTCGCTTAATATGAATGTACCATTAATGAATCACAATATAAAGCCGTCCTACAAGGACGGGGCTTTAGACCCAAAATTTACGGTAAGGTATGGCACAGTCTGACCCAAACCGGGTGCTCCGCGCTCTGCCGTTGGTGGCGGGCGCTTTGGGCGGCCTGACGCTGTTGATCAATCGCGGCTTAACCCCCGTGATTAGTACGCCCCAATCGCGCTCCGATGCCTTGGGGATTTTGCTCAGTGCGGTGCTGATTTTGGTGGGTCTCCTCTGGCAACAGGTGCAGCCGCGCTCTCCGGAGGCGGTGGAACTCGACGGGGAGGAGGTGTTTGAGTTGGCCCCGGAGTTACCCGACGCGCTGCAAACCGAATTGGCCTGGGCTTCCCATCAATTGCTCATCAATACTGTGACGCGATCGCTCGTCATCTACTACCAAGATCAGGTCTTATTACGGCGTGGCATTCTTCCCCCGAAGCCCGATGTCACCCCGAAAGCAATTCTCAAACGGGTGATGGCCCAGGAAAAACCGATCTATCTCGTCGCCCTCACGCTCTACCCTGGCCGGATTGAATTTGACTATCTCCCGGCCAATACCCAAGGCCTGATCTGCCAACCCCTCGGATCTCAAGGGGCCCTGATCCTCGGAGCCAATGCCCCCCGGAGCTACACCCAGCAGGACGAACGCTGGATTGCCGGCATTGCCGATAAGCTGGCCCATACCTTAGCGATCGCATTTCCCACCCCCTAGGCTTCACTCGACCTCATCATCCTGACCATTGAGCAGCAAGGGGTCGAAGGATTCTAACGTCGCTTGGTCGATCACCGTACAGTTACGCCCGGATTGCTTGGCTTCGTAAAGGGCGCGATCGGCCGCTGCGATGAGTTGTTCCATCGTCGTGCTGGGGCTTGGAACCATCGCCGCCGTCCCTAAACTGACCGTCACCACCGGTTCCACCACCGAGGCTTGATGTTCAATCGCCAAATCTAGCACCGAGGTGCGGATTAATTCCGCCACCTGCATTCCCCATGTCACATTGGCATTGGGCAAAATAATTAAAAATTCTTCACCACCATAGCGAGCCACAAGCTCCTCTGAACGTCGCAAGAACATTTTAATCGTCTGGGCAATTTGAATTAAACAGGCATCCCCCGCTTGATGGCCGTAGGTGTCGTTGTATTGTTTAAAACAATCCACGTCACAGAGGATTAAAGCGAGCGATCGCTGATGTTCAATTAAATGCTGCCATTGTTGATGCAGATAAATATCCCCATAACGACGATTAGCCACTTGCGTTAAACCATCAATCGTTGATAATTCTGCTAATTCTTGATTCTCATCCTGAAGCGATAGAATCATCTGCTTTTGCTGGGTGATATCTCGAATCGTGACCGAAAATCCATCCCCCAATTTCACCGCTGTGACGTTATACCACCGCACATGGTCATCTAGCGGATAATGAAAATCCTGCTCCAACGGGGCTGCCGTTTCCACCACCGAGATAAACTCATGAAATAGCTCCGGTTGAAACCGAGTCAGAAACTGTTTTAAAACCGTTTTTCCGGTTAATTCTTCCTTGCGATGTCCGAGCAACTGGGCAATCACCGGATTCACCACCAAACAGCGAAAATCCCGAATTTCCCCCGAGAGGTTATCCCGCACCGCCTGCATTGCCGCAATCCCATCCCGCGATGAATTGAGAACACTGGCTAAGATGGCCCGGGATTGATACAGCACCTCTTCCGCTTCTTGGCGTTGTTGGATTTCCGATTGCAATTGTTGGCGTTGTTTTTGGATGGTTAACTGGGTTTCAATTCGGGCTAATACTTCTTCGATTTGAAAGGGTTTGGTGATGTAGTCAATCCCGCCGACGGAAAAGGCTCGCACCTTATCAAAGACTTCATCAAGGGCACTGACAAAAATAATTGGAATGTCTGTGGTGCTGCTGTTTTGTTTCAATTGCTCACAGACTTCATAGCCATTCATTTCTGGCATTTGAATATCTAAAAGAATGAGATCCGGCGGGGTAGAACAGGCGGCCCGGAGGGCGGTTTTGCCGTTAATGGCTTTGCGAACTTTATAGCCTTGATTTTCCAACATTTGGGAGAGCACCCGAAGATTTTCGGGTAGATCGTCCACGATTAAGATATTGCTAGCGGTGTGATTGACAGTCAACATAATGGGTGAGGGAATAGGAATTCAGCTAAGACTGGGGAAATTGATCCGGGTACATCATCTCAATCTCAATCATCTATGGGATTGGGAGAGGCGATCGCCCGCAGAAAAACCCATGTTCGGCAGTCTATCCGTCGCTAGATTTGGACAAGCCAACAGAGTTGGCCCAATGCCAGCCTTCCGCAACAGCGGCTAGGGGATACTGGCATCGGGATGCACTGCTTCTAGAATCTCATCCATACTATATTGATTCACCAAGGTCAGCAGCACATCGCTGAGGCGAGCATGATGACTGGGCAGTTCAGCGATCAGTTCTTTTAAACGGCCATCGTCACAGTCCATTGCGGCTTGATAGAGTTGCTGTTGCCAGTGTAAGGGTTGGGCTTGGAGTTCGGTGGGGTCAAGACTGGTACTGGTGGTGGCTGGAGCGTTGGCAGTGTAGTTTTCATAGCGATATCGCACCCCTAAATGTTTGGCCATGGTGTCAAAAATGGTGTCTTCGAGGAAGGGCTTGCGGACAAAGTCATCACAGCCAGCGGAGAGGACGACGGCTTTTTCTTCTTCGAGGACGCTGGCGGTGAGGGCAATCACGGCGGTGGCGTTGCCTTTGACGGTGCGTTTAATGTATTTCGTGGCTTCGTAGCCATCCATAATCGGCATCCGCATATCCATCCAGATCAGATGGGGTTCCCATTCGTCCCACAGGGCGATCGCTTCTTGACCATTCATCGCTTCTCTAACTTGAAACCCAAGGGAGGCAAGGAGTTTAACGAGCAAGAGGCGATTACTGGTTTTGTCATCCACGACTAAGATGCGATAGGCGGGCTGGTGGGGTTCGAGGGCGATGACGCGGGACTTGATGGGTCGTGAACTGACTTGGGTGACGGGGACGCTTTGCACTGGAATGGTGAAGGAGAAGCGGCTACCCTGGCCGAGGGCACTTTCGACATGGATTTCGCCTTGCATCAGTTGGACGAATTTTTGGCTGATCGGGAGGCCGAGCCCTGTGCCTTCTTGGGAGTCGCGCCCGACTTGGGTTTGGCCAAAGGCTTCAAAGAGTTGGTCGAGTTCTTCGGGGGCGATGCCGGGGCCGGTGTCGGTGACGGCAAAGGTGATTGCGTAGCGATCGCCCTGGTGAGTCTCGGCATCGACGCTGATCAAGACTTCGCCTTGGTGGGTGAATTTGATTGCGTTGTTGAGGAGGTTGATCAGGACTTGGCGCAGTTTGACTTCGTCGGTGCTGATGTAGCGGGGGACGGCGGCGGTGCGATCGCACCTCAGCCGGAGGCCTTTGTCTTCAGCCCGCAGATAAAACATATCTTCTACATCTTCTAAGAGGCAGTAGAGATCGAAGTTTTTGGGCAACAGAGCCGTTTTTCCCGCTTCGATTTTGGAGAGATCGAGGACATGGTTGATCAGGTTGAGGAGGTGTTCGCCGCTGCGATTGATGATCGTGACATTTTCCCGTTGTTCCGGGTCAAGGTGGGGCGATCGCATCATCAACTGCGCAAAACCGAGAATCGCATTCAGGGGCGATCGCAACTCATGGCTCATATTCGCAATAAAGGTACTTTTGGCCTGGTTCGCCACCTCTGCCCGGTCTTTAGCGATCGCCAATTCCGCCGTCCGTTCCGCCACCCGCTGTTCTAAATGGTCAAAATATTGCTGTTTCTCCGTAATATCAATCCCCACCAAGACCATCGCCTGATTATTGTGATATTTCTGGGCCACCAGCAGATAATGGCATTTTTCCCCCCGCACCGGAATCGGCATTTCCGTCGTCAACGAGGTTGCCGGACTTTCTAAAAACGCATTGATAAATTGGGTGAAATCCGACGAACTATTGAGAAACCCTAACTCCTGGCCCTCAAAATCCTCAGGACTTAAATTCACAATTTCCGCTAGATGACGATTCACCCCAATATAGTGACCCGTGGCACTAATCCAAGCGATCGTTCCCGGCACTGCATTCAGCACCGCTTCTAATTGTTCCTTGGCCTCCGCCAATTGCTGCTCGCGGGATTGCAAATTACTAATCATTTGCTGAAACCCCCGCGCCAACTTGCCCAACTCATCCGTCCGCTCCATCATCGTTTGCAGCCGTTGACTAGTGAACTGGCGCATTTCCACCGCCGCCACCGCCGCCGTCAGGGTTTCCACCTGATTCATATAACTGGCGAGTTGGAGATTTTTGGCAGCAAGTTCTTGCTCCAATTCAGAAAGATAGAGACTGGAAACAGAGGAGAGACAGTCGTCCTGAGAGCTTGAATCGATACCCCGATCCAACAATTCTTGCTGGAGCAGTTGAATCTGATGCAGCAGTTCTTCATTGGTCAGGGCATTTAATACATCAGTTTTCATGCTGAATGACGGCTTAGAGCGCAACGGACAACTTCATCGCGACAGAAAATGATCTTGAGACGGTAAAGCAGAAAAAAACTAACTTACGGTCTGATGAGAATAGATGACTAGCTCTATGGCTAGACCTGGGGACGGCACTAGGTGTAGAGTCCATCCACAACAATGCTGTGATTAACCCATGGGATAAACGCCATACCGCAACAGGTACAAAGACCCTCGCAACTTTGGAGTTTACAATCTATGCTACACCAAAGTTTTGGGGAGATTGCGATCGCCCCGTCCAGATTATTCCCTCCTGTGAAGAATTTCCCCCAATCCACCCACCCCGTTGATCCCCTTCAGACACCGTGACTCAACCCAACCCCACCTTTAACCGTTACTATCGCTACGCCGAACTCCAAGCCCTCCTCCAAGACTACGCCACCGCCTACCCCCACCTCATTCACCACCAGAGCATCGGTCAAAGCCACGAAGGGCGAAGGATTGACCTCATCACCATCACCAACAAAGCCACCGGGGACGCATCCCAAAAACCCAGCCTTTGGGTTGACGGCAACATCCACGCCACCGAAGTCGCCCCCTCCACCGCTGCCCTTTACCTGATCCATACCCTCGTCACCCAATACGATCGCGACCCAGACATTACCCGCTGTTTAGACACCCGTGCCTTTCACATCTGCCCTCGCCTCAACCCCGACGGCGCAGAACTCGCCCTAGCCGATTCCCCCCGCTATCTCCGCTCCGGCACGCGCTACTATCCCGACCCTGACCCCCTGCCGGCCGGCTTCACCCCCTGCGATATTGATGGCGACGGCCGCATCCTCACGATGCGCATCCCTGACCCCAATGGAGCCTGGAAAGCCTACCCCCCCGATCCCCGCTGGCTGATTCGTCGCGACCCGATCGAAACGGGGGGCGAATATTATCGGCTGCTACCCGAAGGAGAAATCGAAAACCATGACGGTGTGTTGATCCCCCGGAATTCACCGCCCCAGGGCTTGGACTTTAACCGCAATTTTCCGGCGGCCTGGCGACCGGAGCCGGAGCAACGGGGGGCGGGGCCGTATCCCACCTCGGAGCCGGAAGTGCGGGCGGCGGTGGAGTTTGTCACCCAGCAGCGCAATTTAACGGGGGTGGTCTCGTTCCATACGATGAGCGGGGTGCTGTTGCGGCCCTTTAGTTTTCAGGCGGATGAGACGATGGCCCCGGCGGATTTACGACTGTATCAGCAGATTGGGGCCCAGGGGACGGCGATCACGGGCTATCCGGCGGTGTCGGTGTATCACGAGTTTCGGACGGCGGGCCAGGGGACGGTGACGGGGGCGTTTGATGATTGGGCCTATTTGGAGCAGGGGTTGTTGGCCTGGACGGTGGAGATTTGGAGCCCGATGCAGCAGGCGGGGATTGAGAAGTATCACTTCTTGGATTGGTTTGATGAACATCCTTTAGAGGACGATTTGAAGTTGTTGGCGTGGAGCGATCGCGAACTCCAGGGCCACGGCTATATCGATTGGTATCCGGTGGAACATCCCCAACTTGGCCCGGTGGAACTGGGGGGCTGGCATGATTTTTACAGTTGGCGCAATCCGCCGCCCCATCTGCTGCAAGGGGAGATCCAACGGTTTCCCCAATGGCTGGTGTGGCATCTGTTGATCTCCCCCCTGCTGACGCTCCATCACAGCGATGTCACCCCTTTGGGGAATGACTGTTATCGGGTGCGGGTGGTGGTGGAAAATTCCGGCTGGTTGCCCACCTACGTCACGGAACAAGCGAAGACGCGCCAAAAAACACGGGGCTGTCGGGCGGCTATTCAAATTCCGGAGGGGGTAACGTTGGTGACAGGCTCGCCCCGCTTGGCATTGGGTGAATTAACCGGACGATCGCACACTCCCGCCGCGCCCTCCTCCTGGGGGGACAAAACGAGCGATCGCGCC
Source organism: Spirulina subsalsa CS-330 (assembly GCF_028330765.1). Taxonomy (GTDB): domain Bacteria; phylum Cyanobacteriota; class Cyanobacteriia; order Cyanobacteriales; family Spirulinaceae; genus Spirulina; species Spirulina subsalsa_A. Next base: position 6,519 of record NZ_JAQMTY010000178.1, read on the forward strand.
AAGGCCGAATGGATTGTCAGTGGCCCAGCGGGGGCAGAGGTGACCGTGACGGTACAGGGCGATCGCGCCGGTCAAGTGACCACCTCCCTCACCCTGGCATAAGCTACTGCTGATACAGAAGCTAAGTTGCTAGTCTGGAGCGGGTAGACGTGAGCCAGAGGCTCACACTACCCTGCCTGAAATCCGCTGTAGTGCGAGCTTCTAGCTCGCTGCCCTGATAGAGAGATTCTTCGCAGCGATTCGCTATAGTAAAGGGTAATCCTTATAGCGCGTTGTCTTCAATCAGCGACCTCAATGCCTTGACCCCATCGCTTTCCAACCCCGAATACGCTTCAGCCTTTGCCTTTAGCCCCAATTGCCAGCACCGCATTGCCATCCCCATTGCTCGCCTCCCCACCCAAACCGAGCTTTCCCTCGCCATCACCATCATCCACGGCCACGAACCCGGCCCCACGCTCTGGCTCAGTGCAGCCCTCCACGGCGATGAGTTGAATGGGGTGGAAATTATTCGACAAGTCTTACAACGGCTCGACTGTATGCGCGTCCGGGGCACAATCATCGCCGCCCCGATTGTCAATATCTTCGGCTTTATCGACCAATCCCGCTATCTGCCCGATCGCCGCGACTTAAACCGCAGTTTTCCCGGTGCTGCCAATGGCTCCCTGGCCTCGCGCCTCGCCCATTTGTTCATGACCGAAGTCGTACACCGCAGCACCCACGGCATCGACCTCCACACCGCCTCAGACCACCGGATCAACTGGCCCCAAATTCGCGCCAATCTCGATGACCCCGCCACGGCTGCGATCGCCCAAGCCTTCGCCCCCCCCGCCCTGCTCCACGCCAACATCCGCGACGGCTCCCTCCGCGAAGCCGCCGGCAAACGCGGCATCCCCGTCCTCCTCTACGAAGCCGGCGAAGCGATGCGCTTCAACCACGAGGCAATTCATACCGGGGTTACCGGTATTCTGCGGGTCATGGCCGCGTTGCAGATGTGCCCCTTGTCGCCCAACCTCGACCCTCCCGCTGCCCCCGTAGTGCAAGCCCACAAAACCAAATGGATTCGCGCCGCTCGCAGTGGACTGCTCCGCCTTCAGGTACAGTTAGGCAGCCACGTCACCAAACGGCAAGTGATCGGCATTGTTGCCGATGTTTTCGGAGAACACCCCTCTCTGGTGCGGGCCACCACCGCAGGCGTGGTCATCGGCTACACCCAAAAACCCTTAGTCAACCAAGGCGATGCGATCGTGCATCTGGCGATCGGGGAAGCGATCGCAGACCCTGCGCCGGATCATCCCACCCCAGAGCCAACCCACTAGAGAGCCAACAAGCACAACTAGTGCAGCGTCAATGCCAAGCATCAGGCTGTTTGTCGGGTGCTGCTAGCGAAGCGTAACGCATCGTCACGTTGAGCGTTGGACATTCAAGACAATCCGAATACTAAGCCTTGACTCTGTACTCGTTGCCATGGCCCCCATCAACCCAGTCCAGAAACCCACCCAACCCATCGCCTCAAATCAGCATTCTCCTTCGCCAGACCCCACCCTCAAAAATCAGTGCAAGAATCTACCATCCCCACCGACACAGGGTTCTCATAAACCTGAAGTAATGAGGGGTTTTAAATCTTAACAAAACGTAACTGCGATTCACCCCACTCACAGTGTATAAAGATAACCGGAAGGTTTAAAGAGTAAGCCAAGTGCAAGCTTTTGCGATACTCCAAGGGATTACCTCCTTTCTCATAAACAGTTATGAAATTCTCAGACTTCAAGGTGATAAGTACTTATACTCACTCGATCATTACAAGTCTGTAACATTTCTGAGAGAAGAGAGGCAAAACAGATAACAAGCGAGTAGAGTAAAACTTAGCTGTTTGGTCACCATTAAAACCAACCAGTATTGAAACTACTAGATTTGCAAAAAACGAATCTAGTCGTCATCAAAACACAAATTAACATTAGGAGATTAACTCAATGTTTGACGCATTCACAAGGGTTGTTTCTCAAGCCGATTCTCGTGGTGAATTCTTGAGCACCGAGCAGCTTGATGCCTTGGCCGCTACCGTGGCAGCAGGCAGCAAGCGTTTAGATACCGTTAACCGGATCACCAGCAACGCTTCTACGATTGTCACCAACGCTGCTCGCGCTCTCTTTGCCGAGCAACCTCAATTGATCAGCCCCGGTGGGAATGCTTACACCAACCGTCGCATGGCTGCTTGCCTCCGCGACATGGAAATCATCCTGCGCTATGTCACCTACGCAACCTTAGCAGGTGATGCAAGCGTGCTCGAAGATCGTTGCTTGAACGGTCTGCGCGAAACCTACCAAGCTCTGGGCGTTCCTGGTGCTTCTGTTGCTGCTGGCGTTGCCAAAATGAAAGATGCAGCCGTTTCCGCTGCTAACGACCCCAACGGCATCACCCCCGGCGATTGCAGCCAACTGATGTCCGAAGTGGCCGGCTACTTTGACCGCGCTGCTGCTGCTGTAGCTTAAGCTCTTTGGGTCTTGTGTGCCCTAGCAACAAGATTCTACAGTTTGGGGACTGTTCCCCGTAGCAAAAGAAACCAATCACTCAGAATTTAGGAGAATCCTAGACCGATGAAAACCCCTATCACCGAAGCGATCTCTACCGCTGATTCCCAAGGCCGTTTCTTGGGCAACACCGAACTCCAAGCTGCCAACGGTCGTTTTGAACGTGCCGCTGCCAGCATGGAAGCTGCTCGCGCCTTGACCTCCAAGTCCACCGACTTGATCAATGGTGCTGCTAACGCTGTGTACCAACGCTTCCCCTACACCACTCAAATGCAGGGCGCTCAGTACGCGGCTGACCAACGCGGTAAAGACAAGTGCGCTCGTGATATCGGCCACTACCTCCGTATGGTCACCTACTGCCTCGTTGCAGGTGGCACCGGCCCCATGGATGAATACCTGATTGCAGGTTTGGATGAAATCAACCGCTCTTTCGAGCTTTCTCCGAGCTGGTACGTTGAAGCTCTCAAATTCATCAAAGCTAGCCATGGCCTCAGCGGTCAAGCTGCTAATGAAGCTAACACCTACATCGATTACGCGATCAACGCATTGAGCTAGTTTTCTATCTCAATCTCCTGCCCGGAAAATTCGGCGAGTGTTGGCACACACAGCTAGCAGTTGCCAATTTATCCGGGCATGGTTTTAGCCATTTGTTGTAGTAGAACGAGGTGTTTATGCCTACATTAGTTGCTTCCAATTTGGCTGCGGCCGGACGGCTGGGTCTCGATGCCTTTGACGGAACCTATGTTGAATTGCGTCCGAACTGGACGGAAGACGATCTTCAACTGGTGTTCCGTGCGGCTTATCGTCAAGTGTTCGGAAACGACTACGTGATGAAAGCCCAACGGCTGACCTCAGCAGAGTCTCTGTTGCGGCAGGGAAATATCAGCGTTCGTGACTTTGTCCGGGCGTTGGCGAAATCCGATTTATATAAAGACAAATTTTTCCACGCCAATAACAACCAACGCTTTGTTGAGTTGAACTTTAAGCATCTCTTGGGACGTGCTCCTTTGGATCAAGAGGAATTGGCGTATCATACCAATCTCTGCGAAGACGACGGGTATGATGCTGAGATTGACTCTTACTTTGAAAGTGAAGAGTATGCTCGTAAGTTTGGCGACAGTGTGGTTCCCTATTTCACGGGTTTTTCCGTTGAAGAAGGGTCACGCACGGTGGGCTTTACGCGCATGTTCAATCTGTATCGCGGCTATGCGAATAACGATCGCGGTCAAGTGGGCGGCCCCAATGCGCGGTTGATTCGTCAACTGGCGGTGGGTCAATCGGCTACGATCGCTGATCCTACGGATGAAAATGCGTCCTATGCTGTTCCCCAAAAATCCTTTGGTGGCGTGGGCAATCAAGGGGCACGGATGTATCGGGTTGAAGCGACGAAGATGATTGGTCGCCAACTGCGCCCGGTGATTCGTCGCAGCAATACGGCTTACTTGGTGCCCTATGAGAATTTGTCGGATCGCATCCAACAAATTCTCCGTTCCGGCGGCAAGATCGTCAGTGTCCGTCCTGCTTAAGGAATCACAAGAGCGATCGCAGCCGGGCATTGTCATCCACAAACAGGCTCAATGTTTTTGATGTTGACCCGTCGCGTTCGCTCTTGAGGTGATTCAGAGTATTGATGGTAAGCGATCGCTTACCATCAATACTAGTATGCCAGTTGATGAGTCATAACCATTGAAACGGAGTTTTTAAAATGTATAACCAAGCCTCTTTAGGAACAGCCACCCTTGAAAATTCCGGCAGTCGCATCTACCGGATGGAAGTGTCGGGACTCCGCCAAAATGCGGCGACGAGTAGCCAACAATATGCAATTCGCCGCAGTGGAACCGTCGTTTTGACCGTTCCCTATAGCCGCATGAGTGATGAGATGCAGCGCATCAACCGGTTAGGCGGTAAGATTGTCAAGATTGAAGCGGTGGACGGAGCAGCGCCTGCGCCAGCTTCGGAATCCGCCGCGTCTGAAGAATAAATCGTAAGGATAACTATGGCGGTGGATGAGTCCAATACCAGTCCCTATACCGCTGGACAGGCGATCGCCAATCTTCAACAAACGGAGCATTTGGGCGATCGCTACTATGCAGCTTGGTGGTTAGGAAAACATCGAGTGCAAGATCCAGCCGCGATTGAGGGGCTTTTAGCGGCGCTGGGGGATGAACTCGATCGCTCTCCCGATGGGGGCTATCCATTGCGACGGAATGCAGCGCGGGCCTTGGGGAAAGTGCAAGACCCGCGCATTGTGTCGGCGTTAATTGCCTGTTTAGACTGTGACGACTACTATGTGCGGGAAGCGGCAGCCCAGTCATTGGAGATGCAGGGGGATGGAGCAGCGATCGCACCCTTGAGCGCCTTTTTAACGGGTGGGATTAATGTTGCCACTGCCGTACCGGGGCGACCCCACCTCATCCACCCCTACGAAGCAATAATCGAAGCCTTGGGCACGTTGGGGGCGACGACGGCGATCCCACTGATCGAGCCGTTTTTAGAGCATCCTGTGGAAAAAGTGCAATTCGCGGCGGCGCGGGCCCTGTACCAACTGACGGCAGACCCCCACTACGGCGATCGCCTCGTGCGTGGCCTCCAAGCCAATAAACTTCCCCTGCGGCGTTCGGCCTTGATTGATCTCGGTGCGACCACCTATCTGGCCGGGGCAGAGGCGATCGCCAAAACCTTCGCCGAAAACAGCCTCAAACTCATCGCCCTCAAAGGCCTGTTAGAAAATCATCTCCGCCAACAGTCCGCTGATTCGCCCTCCTTAACGGCGGAGAGTCAACAGGTGATGGCCCTCATGGATAGCTTGCTATGACCTCCGACACCACAACCGATTCAATTCAGCCCCTCTTGACAGCCATTGACAATGCCAGTTCTGCCGATGCCTTGGTCGGGGCGGTGCGGGCCTTGGGAGCAAGTCATGATCCGGCGGTGATTCCGAAACTGATTGAAGTGTTGGGGTTTAATAATCCGGGGGCAGCGGTGGCGGCGGTGGACGGCCTGGTGCGCTTTGGCACGATCGCGGTTCCCACTCTGCTCGATAACCTAGATGGCTATGACTACGGAGCGCGTGCCTGGGCGAACCGCGCCCTGTCCCAAATTGGTGATCCCCGTGCCCTCGATACCCTGTTAGACGCAGCCCAAGCGGATTTTGCGTTGAGTGTGCGGCGGGCGGCGGCCAAGGGGTTGGGGTTTTTAAATTGGTCGGCTTTACCGGTCGAGGCGCAACATCCGGCCCAGCAGAAGGTTTTTACCGCCCTGACCACGGTGCTCACCGATGAGGAATGGGTGGTGCGCTATGGCGCGATCGCCGGTCTGCAAGAATTAGCCCAGCGTCAACCCCACTGGCGCGATCCGGTGCTGGCGGTCTTGGGCGATCGCCTCCCCCAAGAACCCGAAATCGGTGTCCAAGCCCGCTTATCCTGGGCGATTCAAGCGATCGCTTAAGGGGCAGAATGGATTTTGCATGCTGTTTTGGCAAGAGAATCAGAGAATTCGTTAAAGTATGAACAGACTGCATTGTTAGATATTCGATCATCACTAATTCGGGTCATGACATCCTCTTCCATCGCTGTTCGCGAATTGCCTTTGTTTCCCCTGCCCGATGTTGTGTTGTTTCCGGGGCGACCGCTGCCTCTCCATATCTTTGAATTCCGTTATCGGATCATGATGAACACGATTCTGGAAAGCGATCGCCGCTTCGGAGTCTTAATGTTTGATCCGATTCAGGGGCAAATTTCAGGGGTTGGATGTTGTGCCGAAATCATTCACTTCCAGCGCCTCCAAGATGACCGGATGAAAGTGATCACCTTGGGTCAGCAGCGGTTCCGTGTCTTGGAATATGTGCGCGAAAAACCCTACCGGGTCGGTCTCGTCGAATGGATTGACGACCATCCCAGCGAGAAAGATCTGCGCCCCTTGGCCACCGATGTAGAACAACTGCTCCAAGATGTGGTGCATCTTTCGGCCAAACTCACCGACCAAAAAATTGAACTGCCCGACGATCTGCCCAACCTCCCCCTTGAACTGTCCTATTGGGTCGCCAGTAATCTATACGGGGTCGCGGCGGAACAGCAGATTTTGCTCGAAATGCAAAACACCAAAGACCGCCTCGATCGTGAAACGGAAATCCTCACCTCCACCCGCAACCATCTCGCCGCCCGCACGGCCCTCAAGGATGTGTTGCCGAGTTAATCTGGAGGTTGCCCCTTGAGCAGGTTGCCGGAGCTACGGCTGTGTGGCTTTGTGGTGGCGTAGTTGGATCAGGAGTTGATCGGTGCGTTGCGATCGCCAATAGGGAAGGGGCGATTGAGACAAGGCATAGATTTGATCCATCGCCCCTTGCCAATCTTGACGGGCGATCGCGCCCTCAAACGCCTGTTCTCGTTCCGTTGCTTCCCGCCATGCCGTTCGCCATTGGGCAATATTGGTCTGCGCTGCACCATAGCGGGGGCTGCGATCGGGGATCTGCTGGCTAATGGCGATCGCCCCCTCTAGATCCCCCGCCGCTAACCGCTGTTCCGCCCGATCCATCGCCCAATCCGACCAAACCTGCAACAACTCCGCCTGATCCGCATAGAGGGGATGTTGGGGCGACCATTGGCTCACCTCCGCCAGAATCTCAAGCCCCACATCGAGATCCCCCGCCACCGCCATCACCTGCTGACAATACAATTGCTTACTCTGCGATCGCAGCGGGATCGGCGTTTGACAGTCTTGATCCGGAAACCGTTCCGTCAACCATAAGCCACTAATGCCCCCGCCCCCACTCACCAACACACTGACGATCAACCACACCAACAATAACCGCCAGCGGGGATTATTTTGGCTTCGTTGACGGACACCCTCAGACCGGGCATGAGTGGCCACAGGAGGGAGGGTGGTGATCCGAATAATGTGGCGTTGTCCCCGTCGTTCGCTGCGGGTGACGGTGCGTTGGGTTGCGGCGACTGGCTTCACCACCATTTTCATCAACACCCCCTAGCGAGGCGAACGAGACGAGAAGATCGGTAGCACCATCCCCACCACCAGTCCCACCACCACGGCAAAGGTCAGCAAAACCCCAAAGGGAATCTCCACAGACTGAAGATTTAAAAACCGGATAGCAAGGGGGGTCACGTTTTGAATCGAGAGGGTGGCCACGGCGATCAGCCAAGCCCCGATCAGGATTGCTGTGAGTAAATTTGCGATCGCCCTCATCATGACCTCAATCCAGAATAGACGTTAGGATGTGCTGCAATTCTCAGTAAAGCCATTAAAATAGACCGTAAATATTCTACCGTGCCCACATTAACCCCGATTTAGGTCATTATATTGCCGTGAGTAACCCCGAACCCACCAACGTTAACAGTCTGCGCAGCGAAATCAACCACCTCAAAGACGAACTGCAAACCCGTGACCAGTTGGTACAGCAACTTTCCCAAGAACTTTTCCGCTTGGTCAAGGGCAACACGCAATTTATGCCCCAGCCCGAAGTCTCCGACCGTCACAAAGCCGAAATGCGGATGCTGCGGGAGCAATTACAAGAAGTCGAGCAACAGGTGACGTTTTATCAACAGCAAATCACCAGCCGCGACCAAGAAATCCACCAGTTGCGCCATTCGGTGCAGGAATTGAGCGATCGCAGCCGCATGCTCGAACACGCCCTCCAAGAAATGCCCACCATTTACCGCCGTAAATTTGAAGAGCGCATGGTTCCGATCAAAGACAAAATCGAACGCATCCAGCGGGAAAATCGCCAACTCCATGTTGAACTTCAAAGCGTCAGCTATCGCCTCGCCGTGAAAACCCGACGCACCACCAACAAAGTCGATCTCCCCGCCTTTGGCAAACCCACCCCCGGCCCGATTCCCAGTTTCGGCACGGTTTGACGAGTCCGCCTCCGCTGCGCCAGGCTCAGAAAGATTCGAGAATCTACTGATAGTAAGCCAGCCTGAGAATCTGCCAGAATACAAGACATCCATCTTCAGGATTGTCATGTCTGCGAAGTTTTCCCATCTCTATCAGCCCTTGCTCCTGCGCATTATCCATGCTGGCACTGGTCTCGCAACTCTCGGCGCAATGGTCACCGCCTACTGGACCTATGAAGTCTACGATCGCCGCTGGGGTAGTTTAGGCTGGCCTCGTTGGCAGGAGGTTGAAGGCCTTCATGGCACCTTTGGCCTGTGGTCGTTGCTGTTGTTGCCGGTGTTGTTGATCTACGCGGTGCATCGGGGGTCTAAGCGTCTGGTGCAGCCGGATTTTCTCGCCAAAGTGGGACAAATTCCCGCCCCCATTGCTTGGTATACCCTGCACCGCTTGGCGAATACCGTGATTTTAGTGGCGCTGGGGTTTGCGGTGTTTTCCGGCAAGATGATGAGTGAGAAATGGTTACCACAGGGGGAACTGGATCATTTTTGGTATTTTGCTCATTTGCTGTCCTGGGCGGTGATGCTGGGGGCGATCGCTTTTCATCTTTTGATGACGGCCAAGGTGGGCGGCGTGCCCCTGTTGGTGTCGGTCTGGCGCTGGGCCTATCGTCCCAAGGATAGCCCCGCTCTCTGGTGGGGGCATATTCACCAGTGGCGGCAGCAGTGGCGGTCAAATATGGCCCAGGCGTGGCGATCGCGATCGCTCCCCTTGAAACTGCTTGAAGTCACCGTCTTGCTGATGGTGGTTCTGGGCTGGGGATTATCATTGTGGAAAGAATTCGGCCCCACCAGCTAGGCCGCAGCATCTTAGGCGCAGGCAACCAGGTGATAGGATACGATCTCCGTAGTGCAACGTTTGAGCGTGCTTCGTACCCTGCCCTTGTCATAGCCGATCATGACCTCGATTCAAGACCAACTCAACACCCAATTTTTAGCAGCATTTCATCAGGCCTTCGGCGATGAAGTCGAACCGCCCACGCCCCTCGTCGTGCCGGCGAGTAATCCGAAATTTGGCGATTATCAATGCAATGCCGCGTTGCCCCTCGCCAAACCCTTAAAACGCAAACCCCGCGATATTGCCCAAGCCCTCCTCGATCAGGTGCAACTGGATCACCTCTGCGAACCGCCGGAAATTGCCGGGCCAGGCTTCATTAACCTCCGGATTCAACCCCAATTCATCGCGGCGCAACTGACGCAACGCTACGGCGATCCGCGTTTGGGCGTGGAGCCGACGAAAACACCACAGCGAGCGATCGTCGATTTTTCTAGCCCCAATATCGCCAAGGAAATGCACGTCGGTCATTTGCGATCGACGATTATCGGGGATTCCATTGCGCGAATTTTGGAGTTTCGCGGTCATGAGGTGGTGCGTCTCAATCATGTGGGGGATTGGGGGACACAGTTTGGGATGCTGATCACCTATTTAAAAGAAGCCTATCCCGAAGCCTTAACTACTGCTGATGCCCTCGATTTAGGGGATTTGGTGGCCCTGTATAAAAAAGCCAAACAACGCTTTGATGCGGATGCCGAATTTCAGCAGGCCTCACGGGAAGCGGTGGTGAAGCTGCAAGCGGGGGATGAAGAGGCGCGGCGAGCCTGGCAATTGCTCTGTGAGCAGTCCCGGCGCGAATTTCAGGTGATCTATGATTTGTTGGATATTCAACTGACGGAGCGGGGCGAGTCGTTTTATAATCCGCTCTTGCCCGATGTGATCACAACCCTGGAGGCGGCGGGGCTGCTCGAAGAAGATCAAGGGGCGAAATGTGTATTTCTCGATGGCTTCACCAATAAAGAAGGTAATCCCCTGCCCTTGATTGTGCAAAAGTCCGATGGTGGGTTTAACTATGCGACGACGGATTTAGCGGCGTTGCAGTATCGGATTCGCCAGGATGAGGGCGATCGCATCATTTACGTCACCGATGCCGGTCAAGCGAACCACTTTACCCAAGTCTTCCAAGTGGCCCGCAAAGCCGGGATCTTACCGGAACAGATTGACATCGTTCATGTCCCCTTTGGTTTGGTGCAGGGGGAAGATGGCAAAAAGTTAAAAACCCGCTCCGGGGAAACGGTGCGCCTCCGAGATCTGTTAGATGAAGCCGTGCGCCGCACCTATGCAGACTTGGAGCAACGTCTCACCGCCGAAGGCCGCACCGAAACCGAAGCCTTTAAACAGCAGGTGGCGAAAACGGTGGGACTCAGCGCCGTCAAATATGCCGACCTCAGCCAAAACCGCACCAGTAACTACATTTTCAGCTACGACAAAATGCTCTCGCTCCAGGGCAACACCTCCCCCTATCTCCTCTATGCCTATGTGCGCATTCAAGGCATTGCCCGCAAAGCGCGGGCCGGGGTCGGGGCGTTGGCAACGCGGCAGAATGAGATCGCACCGTCGGGGGTGCGCTGGTCGGTGCTCGCTTGGACAGCAGCGATCGCAGTGGCGGCCGTTATTGCCCTTGATGCCTCAATTCGGGTTCACCACGAACTGCACACCCTACCCCTCTTGGCGGAAACGATGCGCCTCATCGGGTTTGGCTGTACCCTCTGGTTTGTGGCCCGGCGGCTGCTCTTTTACCGGGGACGACAGCAATTATGGGCGCAACTGCGGCAGTGGCGATCGCAATTTTTAGACTTCACCCCAAACCCTGCCCCCCCAGAACCATTCCCCGCCGCCATCCAAGTGACCGAAACAGCAGAATTAGTCCTCGCCAAACATATTTTGCAATTAGAAGATGTCCTCGCTGAAGTGGAACAGGATTTGTTACCCAATCGCCTCTGTCAATACCTCTTTGAATTGAGTCAGAAATTTAATCAATTCTTTGAACAATGCCCCGTCCTCAAAGCCGAGGAACCCGTCCGCACTTCACGATTAATGCTCTGCACCCTCACCGCCCGCACCCTAGAATTGGGCTTATCCCTCCTCGGCATTCCTGTCCTGGATCGGATGTAATTCCCCATTCCCTGCAACACCTCAACTTACTCCGTTCCACCTCCCCCCAGGGAGGTTTTTCTTAGCAATTAAAGTAATCAACAAGGGCATTAGGACAGGCAAGGGGCTTAAGCCCCTTGTTTCAGAGTCTCTGAATGTCCTAACCGATCTGGCTAGTGCTATAAATCCGTTTGATTGCCAGGAATAGCGCGGCGATGATTCTATAGCAAATTGCGAAAAGATGAGAACGCCACTTCCCCCTTTTTAAGGGGGATTGAGGGGGATCTTTGTCCCTCGTGTTGATGGAAACCGCTAGATGCTCACTCTGGCACAGGTTGCACAACCACCGTTGACGTATCAGGATCAGGCGCAACACCAAACCATTTTTCATGGATGGCCGCCAGGGTGTTGTCTTGTTTTAACGTCGAAATCACCTCATTACATTGATCCCGCAATGGATTACCCTTCGCAAACATCATGCTGTATTGTTCTCCGGTTGGGATGCGTTCAACGACGACTAAATCATCATGATCTTGAACATAATAGGTCGTCGTTGGCAGATCGGAAATGTACCCATCAAACGCACCTGCGGCTAAGTCTTCCAGGGCAGGATTTAACCCTTCATACCGGACGATTTCAGCAAACTGATATTGATCTTGATGTTCAGTGGCCCATTGATCACCAGTGGAGCCATTATCGACCGCGACAACCTTGCCCGCCATATCCTCTAGACTCTCAATTTCACTCTCTGACCGCACCGTTAATGATTGGTCGCTGTCATAGTAGGGCTGGGCAAAATCTAAGGTTTCAAGACGTTCTTCGGTGATTGTAATGGATGCGATCGCAACATCAATGCGCTCCGAAAGTAGAGCTGGAAATAAGTCAATAAAGGGCATATCTATGAATTCAATTTCACGATCTAAAGCCGTGGCGATCGCTTCAATTAAATCCACCTCAAACCCCACCAATTCCCCCGCCTCATCTTCATACTCCCAGGGGACATTCCCCACATTCAAGCCCACTTTTAACGGGGCTGCTGCCGTCTGTTCAGGCTCTGATGGGGCGTTACAGGCGGCGATCGCTACAGTCAGGGTAAAACCAATGCCTAACTGACAAAACAAACGCCGAGAATAGAGTTTAGAGTTCATGGTACTAGGCCTATTACGCAAAGAATAATCAAGAGAAAGTAAGGATTAAACGGGATGGCATGAACGATCGCGATTAAGCCGCAGAATCAACGGTTTCAGATGCAGATGGCTTGAAAGTTTGTGCTAATTCAATAGTGAATTCTGTGCCTTGATTGGGTTGAGACACTAAGTGAATCTGGCCGCCATGCTTCTGCATAATCTGGTAGCAAATCGCCAAGCCAAGCCCCGTACCTTTCCCCACCGGCTTCGTCGTGAAAAAGGGATCAAAAAGTTGATGGTGTAATGCCTCCGGAATTCCGTGACCATTGTCAGCGATCGCAACTTTCACCCTACCCTGATCACAGGATGTTTTAATCGTGATTTCTTTCTGGGATTTTGAATCATCATCAAGCAGAGCATCAATCGCATTACTAATCAAATTCATAAACACTTGATTGAGTTGCGCCGGAAAACATTCCACTAATGGTAAATCACCGTAGTCTTTCGTCACCTTAATGCCACGCTTGAGGCGATTACTGAGCAAGATCAACGTATTATCAATGCCCTCATGAATATCACTGGGTTTTAGTTCCGATTCATCTAAGCGGGAAAAGTTGCGCAGCGATAAAACCAATTGTCGAATCCGATCCGCACCCACTTGCATGGACTGTAAAATTTTGGGTAAGTCTTCCCGCAAAAAATCAAGATCACTCTCGTCTCGTTTTTCAAGAATGGTGGGCGTTGCCTGCGGCATTTCCTCTTCATAAGCGTCCACAAGATCAAGAAGATCAACAGCATAGGTAGACACATGGGGCAAATTACCATAAATAAAATTAACAGGATTATTAATTTCATGGGCAATACCAGCCACCATCTGACCCAAACTTGACATTTTTTCTGTTTGAATGAGTTGAGCTTGAGTTTGGTTTAATTCCTGAGTATATTTATCAACCCAGGCAATGAGTTGATTCAAGGCAGTGGCTAAAATAGCCGTTTCATCTTGTCCCAATTGTTCAGGCACTCGTTGCTGAAAATCACCTGTTTCCGTCACTGTTTGGGCCACGTTTGTCACTTGGCGAATCGGATTGATGATGCCTCGCCCCGTCACAATCGCCAATAAACAAGCTAGAACAACTGAGAGGGTAATGCTCACTAAGATAATACTTGACCGCAAACCATTCGCCCGCTCAAAGTTAGCTTCGGCGATCGTGATTTCTTGCGCAGCCGCATCAAGTAAGCTATCAATTTCTCTGGAATAGCGGAAAAAACGAATCGCGTCCGGTGCTGTGGCAAATTGATTTAAAGCTGCGATCGCTTGATTAATATCTGCGGTGTTGTTTATCTCCGCTTCAAGTTGGGCTAACGTTTCAGTTTGGGCGGTGACATAGTCTTGAAAAATTCGCTCATAGGCCGTCAAAAATTGTTTGATTTGGACACTATGTTGAGAGGTTCGATGGCTCGTGAGTGTCTCTAGAATAGATTCAGTGGTGGTGACTCGGGTCGAAAATTGTTCGATTGCTTGCTGTAACCGTTGGGGGTTGCGCAGTACCGGTACAAATTCCTGCTGGGGTTGGAATTGGCTGGTGATGAAGAGCAGGCGAGCTAGGAGTCGGCCTTCTTGAGTGGCATTACTGAGTTGTTGTTGAGCACGGTAATGAACACGATTCCCGACGACCAAGCCGACAATCGTGCCAATCACTGCAATGCTCAAAACGATGCCATAGCCCAAATAGATCTTCTGACCGATCTTTAAGCGATGAAACTGATGGGTGAGGAAAGACAAGGGAACGTTTGAATAATGTAACGCTGATGGTGAAGAGGATGAAGACGTTATGGTGCAAGACGTTCGCATTAAAACAGGTAAGTCTTCGAGCATATCGGAGTTGGTTTTGAGGGACTGTGTTTAATTCAACATTTTGGTAGATCCCCTATCATTTTGTGATCATCAAAAAAACTTGACCCAACGAGATAAAGCTAACTCATTGATATATAGCGATCCTAAATCAATCGGAGATCTGAATCTCCTCATCAACAAGGGGCTTAAGCCCCTTGCCTGTTCATGAATCAAATAGGATTGCTATAGAGTTGACTCAATGATACAAAAGACCCCCTAGGGGCATGGTGTAAGGTCAAGTTGACCCAGACAAGATCAATATTAACCCTCGATCCAGCTTGTTCACCCATTACCCTCACCCCAAACCCCTCTCCCACGGGGCTACTGCTTATACACAAACTGCTCTTAACGATGTTCACCTTCTCTCGATCCCCCCTAGCCCCCCTTAAAAAGGGGGGAACGAAAAAAAGTCCCCCTTTTTAAGGGGGATTTAGGGGGATCAAACGCAGACGAGGCCA
>NZ_JAQMTY010000179.1 GCF_028330765.1 Spirulina subsalsa CS-330
AGGCTCACGCCTATCCACCTGGAATCCAATGTCGTGCGAGCTTCTAGCTCGCTACCCTGATGGAGCTACTGCTTATACACAAACTGCTCTTAACGATGTTCACCTTCTCTCGATCCCCCCTAGCCCCCCTTAAAAAGGGGGGAACGCAAAAAAAGTCCCCCTTAAAAAGGGGGATTTAGGGGGATCAAACGCAGACGAGGCCAACATTTGAACATTATGTATAAGCAGTAGCTGACGGAGAGAGGGATCAAGTGCAGACGAGGTCAACATTGAAAAGTTGTGGATAAGCAGTAGCCCAAAGTGCGCAGGCCAAAGAATGAGAACATCCTCTCGCGACACATTCCCCCACTCCCTAGCTCTTTCTTCCCGCGAAGATCAGGACTGTCGGCAAATCCTTCTATCATTCCTCGTTCATGAAATGATTTGAGTATTATTTCTAATCTTTAAAAGACTGATCAATTATGTTTGATTTTACCAAATTTTAGGGTTCATGAATTAACGTAGATAGAGTGAGCTAATCATTGTGGCTGAACCAAGGTTTAATGCTTGTCGATTCATTATTGCATCCTGCCCCTCCAACTTTTGCGCCTAATTGCTCCGTAGCAGAGGCGATCGCAACCATGCATCAATTGCATCACCCATTACTCTGGGTAACCACGCCGGAACACCAACTGATCGGAATGATTTCCGAGCGGATCATTCTAGAGTGGCTCCTACAACAGCCCGATATGAAGGCGATCGCCACCACCCCCGTTGCCGCGATCATGGCCAATCCCCCGCCAGCCCTGAGTGCCACCGAAGCCCAAACCCCCGCCGCCCTCGCCCGCTGGTTTAGTACCCACAATCTCCCCAGTGTGCCGATTGTAGACGCAGCCTCTCGACTCACGGGCATTATTCCCCAGAACGCCCTGTTTGCCATGATTCAAGATGATGTGCTAGCGGAATCCGCCGCCACCACAATGCTTTTGTGGTCTGAGGAGTCCAAGCAATGGGCCACGGCAGATCTCAAACTCTACCAACAAATCCAAGCCCTAGAACTTCAGGTTCATCATCAAAGCCACGCCTTGCAGCAGAGCACAACAAAACTACAGGCCCTTGTCAATGTGCTACCAGATTTATTGATTCACATTAATCGGGAAGGCATTATTTTAGATGTGGTGAATAGTAGCAGTCTTGAACTTGTGTGTCCCATCCAGCAATTAAAAGGGAAAAATCCCCATGAGGTTCTTCCGTTAGAGGCAGCAAATGAGCGACTTTTCTACATTCACCGAGCATTAGACACAGGCGAAATGCAGAAGTATGACTATAGCCTGCAACTACCATCGGGGAAAATTTGTCATGAAGAAGCGCAGATTGTTGTGTGTGGTGATGACGAAGTTTTGATGATTATTCGGGATGTGAGCGATCGCGTTCGCGATCGCAATATTCTCGCCCAAGAACGGGCCTTTTTACAATGTTTAATGGACTCCATTCCCGACTTAATTTTTTACAAGGATCGAGAGAGCCGATATTTAGGCTGTAATCAAGCCTTTGCCGACTATTTAAATCGCCCCAAAGACAGAATTTTGAACTGTGTTGATCAAGACTTTTTTTCGGATGCCACAGCTCAACGATTCCAAGAACGAGATCAACAGGTTTTACAAACGCGAACGACTCAGCATTATGAAGAATGGGCAGTATATCGTGATAACACACATACACAATTATTACTAGACATCATCAAAACGCCTTTTATGGACAAAAATGGTGATGTTTTAGGCATTATTGGCATCGGTCGAAACATCACCGATCGTAAGCGTAACGAACAAAATCTGCTCAATGCGATCGCAAAAGAAAAAGAACTCCTTGACCTTAAATCTGAATTTATCACCATCGCATCCCATGAGTTTCGCACCCCCTTAACGGTGATCATCGCAGCAACAAAACTCATGCACCAGTTTGAGCATCGCTTCAATGCGGAGCAACGGCGGGAACAATACGAGCGAATTTTACGCAATAGTCAGCGGATTCTATCCCTCCTTGAGGATATTTTAGTCTTCAGTCAAGCCGATGCAGATGCCTTAAATGCTGTTCCTCAATGTTTCAATGTTAAAGAATTTTGCGAAAATGTTAGTCGCGATCTTTTGAGTTTAAGTTGTGAGGCTCCCCCGTTCACACTGCAATTTGATGGCTCTGTTTATGCCCCCATCGATCAAAATCTTTTACGTCATATCTTGGTAAATTTGATGAGCAATGCGTTTAAATATGCGGCTAATCATCAGCCGGTGACGCTAACTGTAACAGTTACTGAGCATCATTTACAACTGGTTATTTCAGATCAAGGAATTGGGATTCCTCCTGAGGCGATACCCCATTTATTTGAACCGTTTCACCGGGCCAAAAATGTTGGTGATATTCCGGGGACAGGGTTAGGATTGGCGATCGTCAAGCGAGCCGTGGATTTACATCACGGCACGATTAGCTGTGAAAGCCATCTCAACCAAGGCACAACGTTTACCGTTTGTTTACCCCTCAATCCACCGTTGCTGTGATGGAGATGTGCAAAGAATCGTGAGGGTATCCTGCTGTTCGTTTGGTGCAGACTTACAATTTTCGTAGACACATCTGCTCTACTTGTGAATTGAACGTGAACTGAATGGATCATAAGAGAGTGACATCGTTGTGTCGCTAGTTGTTATCGGGACTTTTTATGGACGCGAATCTATCCCTAACCGGTTTACGATCGCACCTCAGACCCTGGTTGATCGCGTCGTTGGGACTGGCGATCGCGCCCCCCTGGCCCGTTGCCGCCCAGACGATCACCGCGACCCCAGACGGGACGGGGACGGTGGTGCAGCAGGACGGGCAAACCTACCAAATCCTGGGGGGAACCCAAGCCGGGGCGAATCTGTTCCATAGTTTTCAGCGGTTGGGGTTGGATGCGGGGGCGATCGCGCAATTCCTCAGCACCAGTGAGATCACAAATATTTTGGGGCGAGTGACCGGGGGCGAACTGTCCCAGATTAACGGCCTACTGCAAGTGGTGGGCAGTGATGCGAATCTGTACCTGATCAATCCGGCGGGGATTATGTTTGGGGCGGGGGCGCGGCTGGATGTGCCGGGGAGTTTCACGGCGACGACGGCGGATCGGATCGGGTTTGCGGGGGGGTGGTTTAACGCGACGGGGGCGAATGATTACGGGGCGTTAACGGGAAATCCCAATCAATTTTCCTTTTTGCAGACGGAACTGGGGGGCATTGTTAACCTGGGAACCCTAAGCGCACCGGGGACTGTGCAACTGTTGGGCGGTACGGTGGCAAATCAGGGCGCGATCGCCGGGCAGCAGGTGACGATCGCGGCAGTGCCGGGAACGAGTCGGGTGCGCTTGTCGGAGCCGGGAATGTTGTTGAGTGTGGAACTCGAACGAGAGGCGATCGCGGCTTCAGGGCTGATTCGCTCGGTGGACATGGCGCAATGGCTGACGGGTGCGGCGGGGACGGTGGAGAATACGGGCCAGATTCGCGGCCAAAGCGTTGATCTGATGGCGGCCACGCGGGTTTCGACCCTCGATCCTGAATTGATCCTCACGGAGGATGGCTATTATCCCACCGTGGCCCTATTTCCGGAAACGTTGGGTGATCCTTGGGCGGTGTCAATGATTGATGTACGGGTGGATGATCCCTACGCGCTCCTTTACGGGGGAACGGCGGGCACGATTAGCCGCATTGTGGGGCGCGATCGCTCTGGCCTCGATGCCGTCCAAGCCACCCTCGATCGCGTGCCTGACCCGGTGGATCAACTCAACATCATCGCCGAAGGAAATCAGGGCAATATTTGGCTGGGCGATACCTGGATCACGGCGGCCAATGTGGGGGACTATCACGCTCAGTTACAGCAATGGGGGGCAGCGTTGACCCCGGAAGCGAGTTTGTTGCTCTATAGCTGTTTTACGGCCTTGGGGGCAACGGGTGAAGCCTTTGTCAATGCGATCGCGGCTTCAACGGGGACTGCGATCGCCGCCTCCACCAACGCCACCGGCAGCGCCAATTATGGCGGCGATTGGGTCTTAGAATACCAAACCCAACCGATCCAACCCCGCACCCCCTTCCACGCCAACACCCTCGCCACCTGGGACGGCAAACTCGCCACCCAAACCGTCACCAACCTCAACAACACCGGCACAGGTTCCCTCCGAGACAGAATTAATCTTGCTACCTCCGGGGATTCGATTGTGTTTAATGTAGCGGGAACAATCACCCTTAACCGAGAAGCAGGCTGGGATGCTAGTTCTCTCAGATTTAGTTCCAAAACCCTCACCATTGATGGCGGCAATCAAATCATCATTGACGGTAATCAACAAGAGTCAATCTTTTTCGTTGAAGACAGCACCCTCAACCTCAGCAACATCACCCTGCAAAATGCTAACGCGGGGGGTCTCAGTAACGGAGGAGGGGTCAATCTGAGCAACAGCACCCTAAACCTCGAAAATTCCCAGATTGTCAACAATACCGTGACCCAGCAAGGCGGCGGAATTTATGGGGATGCCACGTCTGTGATCACGATCCACAATTCAACCCTATCGGGCAACATCGCTCAACAACAAGGCGGCGGTATTGCCTCCGCCAACCCTGCGGCGAATGCCATCACGGTTTCAAATTCCACCCTCAGCAATAACCGCAGTAATAGTGATGGGGGAGGGATTTTCACCCAGAATGCCAGTCTGATTAACACCACCGTTTCCGGAAATATCGCCACTAATAACGGCGGCGGCCTTGCAGCATCCGGTCATCTCACCCTGCGCAACAGCACGATCGCCTTCAATCAAGCCGGCATTTCCGGCGGCGGGATCACGCTCTCCCCTGCTGCTATCGCCAAGCTCACCGCCACAAACTCGATTGTGGCGCAAAATATCGCCCCCACCGGCGCAGATATCGCCTTCACGCCAGGTGTCTTTACCCGTAGCGTCATTGACTCGAACTTAATCGGTTCTGCCAGTGGTGCGGGCACATTTGCACCGATGAACTTAATCGGCGTTGATCCTCGCCTTGGCCCCTTACAAAATAACGGCGGCCCCACCCAAACCCATGCGCTCCTTGCCGGGAGTCCGGCCCTGGATGCGGGGAACAATGGTTTAACTACGGTCACAACGGATCAGTTAGGCAATACCCGGATTAGTAATAGCCGCGTTGATCTGGGGGCGTTTGAATTGCAAGTGACCCCGGCCCCGCCCCCGCCTCCTGCCCCCCTCCCGTCCGCCCCGCAACCCGATGGGTGTCCGTCCTACTGTGAGGATCAAGATGCAGAGCGGTTGATTAATCCTGACACGCTGACCTCTGAACCGAGGGAGGGGACGAGTTTATTTGATCCGATGGTTGAGGAGTTGGATGGAACGGTGAGCCAAGGCTATACCGGTTATTACAATTTGGGTGAGGTCAACCCTCCGAGTTTGGGTGAGATTCAGGCGGCTTTGCAGACCATTGCTCAGGAGACCGGCCAAGATCCGGCGATCGCATATTTCACCTTTGTGCCGACGACGGTAGAAACCAGCGATGCCATGGCGCGATCGCTGCTAGCTACGACGCAGTTAGAGTTGTTTGTGCTGGAATTGGCGCAGGTGGCGGCACGGAATCGGGCCCAGTCCGATGAGTTGCAGTTGGTGGTGGTGACGGCGACGGGGGAACCGATTTTAAAACGAGTGCCGGGGGTGACGCGATCGCAAGTCCTTGCGGTCACTCGTCGGTTGACCCGGAGCATTACCCGTCAGGACAATGCCTATTGGTCAGCCGCCCAGCAGTTAAATGAATGGTTAATCGCGCCCTTGGAGGTGGATTTGGGCGATCGCGGCATTGATAACCTGGCGATTATTGCCGATGCGGGGCTGCGATCGCTGCCCTTTGCCGCCCTTTATCTTAAATGTGCAAAGAAGACTCCCACTATAAAGCGAGTCCGAGTAGAGTTACCGAAGGTAACGGCGGACGTGCCTTTTAGTGGCGAGATGAATTTGCACCAACAAACAAATCGAGCGACAGCGAGTCCTTTAA
>NZ_JAQMTY010000180.1 GCF_028330765.1 Spirulina subsalsa CS-330
AGTTTTAAGTTTTAATCTTCCCCAGGAATAGCATATCAAACTATCATACAAAATGGCAAAAATTCAATTAAAGGACTCGCTGTCGCTCGATTTGTTTGTTGGTGCAAATTCATCTCGCCACTAAAAGGCATGTCCGCCGTTACCTTTGGTAACTCTACTCGGACTCGCTTTATAGTGGGAGTCTTCTTTGCACATTTAAGATAAAACCATAGATGACCGTGAGTAAAGCATCATGAACCAAGTCGATAGGGTGGCTAATGTTTGGCCTCATGGATCATGGCTGTGGGTTGTTGGCCTGCTGTGCTGGGGTGGGGCCCAAGGTGCGATCGCTCAATCCCTGCCGCCGAATATTCCCGAATCGATTCCGCCCGCCTCCGATCGCTTACCGCCCCTAGAGGAACTACTTCCCCCCTCGACTCCGGCAGACGTTCCGTTAGCTGTGCCGATCGCCCCGCCTCCGGCAATGTTCCCCGCCCTTCCCGATGCGCCGCGTTTGACGATCAACCGCTTTGAATTTGCCGGCAATACGGCCTTTTCGGCGGCGGAATTAACCACTGTGGTGGCGGCGTATGTGGGGCGATCGCTCACCCTCGCCGAGATCCAGGCCGCGAGCCAAGCCATCACCCAACATTACCAAGACCAGGGCTACATTACCTCTGGGGCGTTTGTGCCGCCGCAGTCGGTGCAGGATGGGGTGATGCGGGTGCAAATTCTGGAAGGGGGTGTGGAAACGATTAATGTGACGGGGGTGCGGCGGTTGGATCGTGGCTATATCCGGCAACGGGTGGCGGGGGCTGTGCGATCGCCCCTCAACCAAGGGGATTTACTCAACGCCCTGCAACGGCTTAAGCGCGATCCGCTGATCGAATCCATTGCCGCTGAACTTTCGACGGGAACCCAGCCGGGGATGAATATCCTGGATTTGCGGGTCGTGGAGCGGGATGCTTTTGATCTTGATTTCAGCGTTGATAATCAGCGATCGCCCAGTGTGGGCAGCGATCGCCGTCAGGTGAATTTCAGCCATGGCAACCTCACCGGGCGGGGCGATCGCTTCACCGTCGGTTGGGTCAACACCGAGGGGAGTAATAGCCTCAATAATCTCAGCTACACCGTGCCGATCAATGCCCGGAATGGCACGCTGAGCGCCAGCTATGGCAGGAGCGAAAACGCGATTATTGAAACCCCCTTTGATGCGCTGGATATTTCATCGCGATCGCACAATTACCAATTCACCTATCGCCAACCCATTCACCAAACCGACAGCACAGACTTCGCCCTCAGCCTCTCCCTCAGCCATCAAACCAGTCAAACCTTTCTCGGTTTTGATGATATCGGCCCGTTTCCCCTCTCCTTTGGGGCCGATGAAAACGGACGCACGACGATCACCGCCCTGCGTTTTGTCCAGGAATATAGCCACCGTAGCGGTCGGGATGTCTTCGCCCTGCGATCGCAATTCAGCCTCGGCCTCGATGCCCTCCACAGCACGATCAACATCGATCCCATCCCCGACAGCACCTTCGCAACCTGGCGGCTCCAATCCCAATACCTCCGCCTCCTCGCCCCCCAAACCATCGCCCTGCTGCGCACCGATCTCCAACTCGCCGATCAAGGTCTCCTCGCCGCCGAACAATTTGCGATCGGGGGAGCGAGTACCGTGCGCGGCTATCGCCAAGACTTTCGCACCGCCGATAACGGCTTTTTTGCCTCCGCAGAACTGCGCGTTCCGATCCTGCGCATTCCCCAATGGGCTACGCTGCTGCAATTAACCCCCTTTGTGGATTATGGATTTGTCTGGAATAGTTCCGAATTCACCGCCGATAATCCCAGCACCCTCGCCTCATTTGGCCTGGGTTCCCTGCTTAGGATTGGCGATCGCTTCTCCGCCCGCCTCGATTGGGGCATTCCCTTAATCAATCCCAACATTGACCAAAACAGCCTGCAAGAACAGGGGATTCATTTCAGCGTCAACTATCGGCTGTTTTGAGTTGAGATTTGGATCTAGGATACTGATGGACGACGCTATCCAAAATGCATGAAAATTCCAGGGTTACTCGAACGCTATCAACTCAGAACGCGGCGACAACTCAATGCCCGCCTTCAGGCGTTGGAGGTCAACCTCTCCCGTGATGTGGATGGGGAAGAATACGCCAGTCCCGTGATTGTCCAAGCGTTAGATGATCTCCATGAATGGTTAGCCAAAGGGGGAAAACTCGCCGCCTACACGCCCCTGTCGCGGGTGATGACCGTGAGCACGCCCCAATCCCAAGGGGTGATTGATGTGTCGGCGGTGGCCGATGGGGAACTGGACCCGGATGGGTTCGATGAAGACGAGGACGAAACCGAAGCAGAAGACCCGACACCCTCCCCCTCTGATCCGGCCTTGGCGGCGTTGCTGGTGAATCTCTCCGATGCGATCGCAGCGCGATCGCCCCTCTCCCCGTCAGCCTCCCCCCTGCAAGTCTGGCGCGAACTCGAAGAAGCCTGTCACTATCAATGGCTGTTGTCCACATCCCAAGTGCGCACTCTGACGGGGATTGCCCCCAGTGGAGATGTGTGTGAATATGGATCATTTCGCTTTAAGCGGCAGGGAAAAATTGGCCGAGAGGCAGCATGGGAAGTGTGGAAAATGACCTGAGGACAGCGATTCACCCCCAATTGCAACCAAATGTTACGAAACATGACATAATTAACAGCATACCGATTGAGTCTGATCTACGATCGCACTCAACCCCAATGTGATTTAAGACGTTAGGAAATAAAAATGCCCTATACCAAAGAAGAAGGCGGACGGATCAATAACTTTGCAGTTGAGCCGGACATGTACGTCGCTAACCCTCCCTCCTCCAATGAAAAGCGGAACTATGCGATCGCGGGTGTTCTCGCGCTGGTGGTGGTCAGCGGTGTAGTCTTCCTCGCCTTTTCCGTCTCTTAGTCCCGCATCATTCTAGTTAACCCACAACCCACTATAGCAATCCTATTTAATGAACAGGCAAGGGGCTTAAGCCCCTTGTTAATTAAGATCTCCGATTGATTTAGGATCGCTATCAAAACATCCCGACAGGATAAGCTCATCTCTGCCCCTGTCGGGATTCGTTTGACCATCCCTGGATCTCTAAGGTAATCGCTTCAACATTAACCCATCATGTCAACTGGCTATATTTTCGTTCCGCCAAGATGCTGCTCATAGCGTTGCACTAGTCGTTGTGCCGCCTGATGATGGGATTTCACCCAATGGGCTGGAGCGATAAATTGGGCGTGATCCAGATGCCGTGCAACCCAAAAACTAAATTCCCGTAAAGACCGTGGTGGTAATTGCACATGATAATCGACATAGGTGGGTTGAGTGTTTTTAGGCACAGGCTCAGGGATGATTTTCTGACTGGGATGGCGCAAGTCACCTTCTTGAATGAAGACCATCACAGGATCAAAAAAAACGGGTAGTGGTAAATATGTAGTGAATTAGTAAGTTAAGTAACATTAATACTTGCATTATAGTGATGAATAAAATACCATATTGCTCCTTCATGATTAAAGAGTTTTTTAGAATATGATAATCCTTTCCTCACTAATCTTGAGCATCTTTGCCGTAGCGTATTATTGAATCTCTCGATATGGTTTGTCTCACCCTCCTCTTTGGCAGTGGATTGATGGATCTCTTTGGGAATTGCTTCACAATA
>NZ_JAQMTY010000181.1 GCF_028330765.1 Spirulina subsalsa CS-330
GACGTAAGCCTCGTAGGTGACGAAAGTCAGGGACAGATTCGAGGCAGGAGAGTAAGGGTAGTTCCATGAGGATATCCCAAGAAAATACTAGAGATATCCTCATTATCATTTTTCTCTCATCACAAGGAATCAGCCCTACCCCTAGGGAGGGGTAGAGTTCCGGTTAGATCACACCCGGGCCCCGGCCACCCGGCGTATTAATCTCTTTGCGTTTTTGCGCCTTGGCAATTTCCTCGTCTCGGAGTTGTTCGCGGCGATCGCCCCGCTCATTAACATACATTTCCGGTTCCACAGCAAAGTTATCTTAAATGTGCAAAGAATTCGGCTTGGGTGTAGCCCAATTTTCGTTCAAAGGCGGGGTTAACTCGTTTGAAGTAGCCGTCAAATCCCGCAATTCCTAACATATCCTCAGTGAGGTTAAAGAAGCTTTTCAGTTCAGAACTGCGTTGGGCAAGCTCACGCTCTAAACCTTGATTGACGGCGGCTAGCTCTTGGTTTGCTTGGGTGAGGGCGAGTTCTGCTCCTTTCTGGCGCGTGATTACTTCTGTGAACATCATCAAACCTCCCACTTGAGCCAATCAATGCTCCCATCAGCACGGGGAAAGGCTTCTTCCTCCCGACGTTCGATCGCTCCTTGTAAACACTGTTGATGAATTGCTTTCCACTCTTCGCCAATTTCGGGAAAAATATCGTAATGGCATTGACCGATAATGTTGCGATCGCTGAGTCCATAGTCTTCGAGCCAACGACGGCTCGCAATGATGTAGCGCAGGTCTGGGTCAAAGAGGGCGATCGCAGTAGGGGCATGCTCGATCAAAAGCCGCAACGGATGGAACGCAGAGATGTCCTGGAAACCGGCAGCAGGAAACGAAAATTCCATATTGAAAATTGGCAGGTTGCAACAATTTTCTCTCAATGATACTCGATATAATTTCGAGCGCAGAGGATGCACCACCGCCCCTTGTTCCTAGGATGTTATCCCCAGACGATGGGTGCAAATGATCGAGGGGGATGGGCCAGAAGGCCCGTCTGTCCCAGGAGTCACCGGCCATTTTGGTCGCCAGGGTGCGGTAGGATTGCGAGCATTAACATGTTGATTTGCGGCTATAGATGTCTGACCCTGAACTCACTCGCCCCGACGACACTGACTGTGCATCCCCCTCACCGGAGGACTCTCCACCCGTGCCGATCGCGCCCCCGGATGACCTCACCCAAGGGTTAGCGATTCCGCCCCATGTCGCCAAGGGGAAAGGAAAATCCACCGGGAAACCCCCGGAGCAACCCACGACGAACGGCGAGACGAAACCGAGTGAGGCCCCGCCAGAGCCACCCCCCGCCACGGGCTTAAAAAATGTCTCGGCTCAGGTGCGGTTGACGGGTCAGGAGGGGGTGGTGCGGGTGTTGTTGCCGGACATGGATAAAACCCCCACGTCTTGGCTGGAAATGTGGGAGCGGCTGAAGCAACGTCTCGCCACGGGGGAACGCTTTTGGCAGGGGGGCGCGATCGCTCATTTGCTGTCGGGGAAACATTTGCTCGATGGGCGGCAATTGCAGGCGATCGCCGAAGCCCTCGCCAGCGTCGATCTGGATTTACAATTGGTGGCCACCAGTCGCCGCCAAACCGCCGTCGCCGCCGCCGGGGCGGGCTATTCCGTCGAACAAACCGGCCCCCACACCCCTCCACCCACCCCCAGCGCCAACGCTTGGGCCGAACCGCTCTATCTCAAGTCCACGGTGCGATCTGGGGTGGAAGTGACCCATCCGGGGACGATTGTGGTGTTTGGGGATACGAATCCGGGCAGTGAGATTATTGCAGCGGGGGATATTGTGGTGGTGGGTCGCTTGCGGGGCATTGCCCATGCGGGGGCAGAGGGAAACCGCGCCTGTCAGATTTTTGCCCTCAAAATGGAGGCGATGCAGTTACGGATTGCGGAGGCGATCGCTCGTCCCCCTGCAACCCCCGTCGATCAGCTTTACCCCGAAATTGCCTACATGACCGCCACCGGCATTCGTCTAGCCCCAGCCCATGGCTTTTTTAAAACCCATTCCTTTTCGCGTCCGGCCGAAAGTTGGATAGAATCACCCTGAGGATGATGATCGGGGGTGGTGCGATCGCAATACAGACACAGTACGGATCAATCCCGGATATGATGGAAACTTTAAACGCTGACTGGCTCACCGGTTAAAACTTTTATGACTCGAATTATCGTTGTGACCTCTGGGAAGGGAGGTGTAGGCAAAACGACAACCACCGCCAATCTGGGCACTGCCTTAGCGAAACGGGGCCATAAAGTGGTGCTGGTGGATGCGGATTTTGGCTTACGGAATCTAGATTTGCTCTTGGGGTTAGAAAATCGCGTCGTCTATACGGCGGTGGAAGCGATCGCCGGTGAATGTCGCCTCGAACAAGCCCTCGTCAAAGATAAACGTCAACCTAGTCTCGCCCTGCTCCCCGCCGCCCAAAACCGCAATAAAGAATCCGTCACCCCCGAACAGATGAAAAAGCTGGTGATGGCCCTCCAAAAAGCCTTTGACTATATTGTGGTGGACTGTCCAGCGGGGATTGAACTGGGCTTTCGTAATGCCATTTCGGCGGCCAATGAAGCGATCATCGTCACCACCCCCGAAGTCACCGCCGTCCGCGATGCCGATCGCGTCATCGGCCTCCTCGAAGCCAACGATATTCGCGCCATTCGGTTAATTGTCAACCGCATTCGCCCTGCGATGGTGGAAATGCAAGACATGATGAGCGTTGAAGATGTTTTAGAAATTTTAGCCGTGCCGCTGTTGGGGATTATTCCCGACGATGAGCGGATTATTACGGCGAGTAATCGCGGCGAACCGATCGCCCTCAATCAAGACCGATCCTTACCGGCGATCGCCTTTAACAATATTGCCCGCCGTCTGGATGGGGAAGAGGTTCCATTCCTGGATCTCATGGCAGCCCATAACAATCTGTTTAATCGAATTCGTCGCTTTTTCCGAGGGTCAAGTTAACGTTAACTAAGAGCGAATTGTGTTCATGGTGAAGCCATTTTGGGATGCGATTAATGGGCTATGGGGGCAACTGTTCCACCGCACAGCCGTCGATAGCCGCAGTACAGCAAAACAGCGGCTCCAACTTGTGATCGCTCACGATCGCGCTGGCCTGAGTCCGGAAACCCTCGAAGCCATGCGCCAAGAAATCCTCACCGTCCTCGCCCGCTACGTGGATATTGATTCAGACGAGTCGGAATTCTCCCTCTCTAGCGATGCGCGGACAACCTCCCTGGTGGCAAACCTCCCGATCCGCCGCGTCCGCACCGGGAAACCCTCAGATGAGCCTGCCACACCCACGCCTGATCGGCCATCCCCCAGTCCCGACGCTGCCGAGTCCGACCCTGTTCCGCCCAAGCCGGACGTAAGCTCGTCGGCATTAGTGGCCCAAGCCTCGGATCATCCGAGTCCTGAGGCCGTTGAGACTATCCATGAGGCCGTTGAGCCTGTCCCTGAGGCCGAACCCACCCCCTCCCTTGATCCAGAACCCCAAGCCTCTCCCCCAGCCCAGACCGACGACACCGCAACGGTTGCACCGGAACCAAACCCGACG
Organism: Spirulina subsalsa CS-330; assembly: GCF_028330765.1. Taxonomy (GTDB): domain Bacteria; phylum Cyanobacteriota; class Cyanobacteriia; order Cyanobacteriales; family Spirulinaceae; genus Spirulina; species Spirulina subsalsa_A. The sequence continues at coordinate 3,590 of NZ_JAQMTY010000181.1, forward strand.
CAACCAGAGCCAGAATCGCCAGTACCAGAGCCAGAGCAACCCACTGAATCAACCCACGCCACGCCACCCCCAGAGGGTAAACGCCCAGACCCCTACGCGGCAACCATTCCCCCCAAACTCGCTGAATCCCCCGTGATATCTCCAGACCCGGATGCGGGGGAAATTGAAACCAATGGCCATGGGGAGGGGGATGAGTGGCGATCGCCTTGGGATGAGTGACATCCTCAACCACTGTGCCGCCAATGGTAGAGCGACCCCCATCCATTCCTGTGATCGGAATCCGGAGGTCGCTCAAATCAATGCCGGTCTGGGCTACGCTGTCCCTGAGCCGGGGGATGGTTCGACAATGGCGCAATTATTGCATTTTTTTATCGCGACCTTGGCGACGGCGATCGCGCCATTCAATCGTAGAAAGGTAAATCACCCCGCCACTGATGGCAATCAATAGAGCGATCGCCGCCAAAAACAGCACATCGAGAATGGAAATGTTGTAAAACAGTTCAGCATTCATGATCTAGAATCCGTTACGCGCCCAGACAACCATCGCGATCGACCATGTAAACAGAGATAAAACTCCAACCCAACCCAGCGTCATAATATCCATAGCAATTTAACGGTGCGTTCTTTTTAAACCAACACCCCCCATTATGCCATCAAAGACGCGGCACAACGGGAGAACCACCATTCGCATTGCCCCAATCTCCACCCATTCAACCCAGACCATCCCCCTAGGGAGCCGTCGTCACCACCCCCGTCGATTGCCCCCCATCCAGGGAGACAAAGTGAATCGTCCGCACCACATTATTGGGCAACTGCACTAGATAGGTTTGCGCACCGAGGGGCACTAATTGACCGTTCAACTGTTCGAGTCGGGTTTTGACCTGTTGCTCTAGATCTGAGTTGGGGAAGGGTTGGCTCACTTTGCCCCGGGCGAGTAATTTGTCAGGATTTTTTTCCAGTTCCTTGGGTGGATTGGCGATCGGGTCAGTGAGGGCAAAATCAGACATTGATTTTTCGGTGTAGAGTTGGGCGAAGAGTTGCTCAAATTGGCGTTCTTCGGCGGTGAGGGTTTCCACTTCCTTGAGCTTGGCGATTTCCGTGGGCTGCAAGGCTTGGGACAGGAGCAGGATGATCGTCTGTTGATCAATGGAAATCAAATGCAAGTAGCGGGGTGCAACGTTAGCCGTGGACACTTTGTAGACCCGAAACGCCGGATCATCGCTCACCACTTCTAAGGGGTTAAACTCCCGCTGCGGCACTTCTGCCTGATAAAACTCGCCCACTGTCGCTAGGGAATCACGGGTATTCATGGCGGCGCGATCGTACTGGGGCGGCAAGAGATGCACCGAACCGGCCAAGGCTTTACCGTAAACCGGAAAATTCACAAAGGGATCAACCGCTTGACCCCCACCGCCGCCCCCTGGTGTCGTCGTAGCGGGGCCATCCTCCCCTGCACTTTTTCCGCCGCCGCGTTCATGGGTCGGTGCGCCCGGTTCTGGGCTGGCGTTGTTGGGGGTGGGTTCGGTTTTGGGGGTCGATTCCGAGGGTGGGGTGGGTGTGGCTGGCGTGGGGGAGGCTTGGGGGCGGGGACGCTTATCCAGGGCGCGTTCATCCACCACAAGCTCATCCGCCCGGTTGAGGGGCTGCGAACGGGATGATCGGGACGGACGCACCGGATCACCCGCTGGTTTTGTCCCCAGGGGCATGGGCGTGATCCCTGATTCTGGTGGCGCGGGGGGGAACTCGCCTAAGCCCGGTAATTGGGTGATTTTGATCGTATCTTCGGGGGCAATTTCCGGCTCTGCCTCGGTTAAGGAGGGAGAGGCCGGCATTGGCAGCCAGAGGAGCGCCCCATGTAATCCCACCGATAACAGCAGCATCGGGCGTACCCATCGTTTCGGATCTCGTAATTGGCTCAATATCATCATGCTCACCACTCCTCACCATCTATTGTTATGACAGACGCGATCGCTCCTCTCGCGGTTTCCTATTCGTGGGTTTCCGCTTCCTTCTATAGTAAAGTTTGGACTTTCAGGATGGACAAGTGAGGGCGCGATGAATTTACTGGATCGAGTGCGATTGGGGGCAGCGGTTGCCACAGCAAAGGCCATTACTGCGATCGTGAAAGGACTAAAACTCGGCGCGGCTAGCGTGCTCCCCGGCTCCATTGCCCGCCGTCTCCATCCCCGCTTACTTCCTTTACTCTTCGAGCAGGTCAAATCCGGTGTGGTGTTAATCGTCGGCACCAATGGCAAAACCACCACCTCCCTTCTGCTGCGCACCATTCTCGAACAGCAAGGCAAGCACGTCACCCACAACGCCACCGGAGCCAACCTGATTAACGGCCTGATCACCGCCCTCCTCGCCGATACCGATGCCTTCGGCACATTGGATCGGGACTATGCCATTCTCGAAGTGGATGAAAACATCCTCCCCCTGGTGCTTAAAGACTGTCGCCCCCGCTATATTTTGGCGTTGAACTTATTCCGTGATCAACTGGATCGCTACGGCGAAGTGGATACGATTAGCCGCCGCTGGCAAAGTGCGATCGCACCTCTCCCCACCGACACCACCATCATCCTCAACGCCGATGATCCTACCCTCAACTTCCTCGGCCAAAACCTCACCCAAACCGTCCGCTATTTCGGCCTCAATGAACCCGATCGCTACCTCAGCGAAATTCCCCACGCCGTCGATTCCATCTACTGCCCCCAATGTGGCGCATCCCTCGATTACCAAGGGGTTTATCTCTCTCACCTCGGCGATTATGCCTGCCCTAGTTGTGATTTCAAAAAACACCCTCTCGCCATCAATAGCCCAGAATGGGGACAAATCTTAATCGGTATTTACAACAAATACAACACCCTCGCCGCCGCCCTCCTCGCCCAAACCATGGGCATCGATCGCAACGCCATCACCCAAACCATTCAAACCTTTAAAGCCGCCTTTGGCCGCGCCGAAGAACTCACCTACGAGGGCAAACATATTCGCATTTTGTTGTCTAAAAATCCCGTCGGTTTAAACGAATCCATCCGCGCCGTCAATGAGTTAAAACTCGCCGGCAAATCCTCCGTCACCTTCCTGATTTTGAACGATCGCACCCCCGACGGCACTGATGTCTCTTGGATTTGGGATGTGGACACCGAACCCCTCACCACATCGGGGGGCACAATCATCGTCAGCGGCGATCGCACCTATGACATGGCTCTGCGCATTCAATACAGCCAAGCCAACCCCCCCAGCCAAGCCAACCCCTGCGAACTCATCCCCGACGACAACCTCCAATCTGCCCTCAAGACTGCGATCGCCCGCACCCCCGCCGACGAAACCCTCCACATCGTCCCCACCTATTCCGCCATGCTCGAAGTCCGCAAACTCCTCACCGGCCGCGAAATTTTATAACCGATCACAGTTTTTTGAGAATCCTTGTGGTGCAATGGTTTACAGATCTTTGAGCCATCAAGATTAACCAATCTCGCGGGTTTTGGAGATCAACTGATTCAATGAATCGTGCATAAAAATTGCTCGGATACCCTGATAAGTAAATGATAGGGAAACTCTATTTTTGCAACGTGTATTGGTACCCAGGTCATGAGCTTTGCTGCATTTGACAATTGGCTGGATTGGCCGACCCCTCGGCTGGGTCAATATTGGCAACTGGGCCAACGCCAAGAGACCCAGGACTATGTTTTGATGGGGGGGGATGTCCGAATTAGTCTCTCGGCGGCTGAATGTCAGGTGTTGCAAGAGTTTAACGGCACCACAACCCTGGGAGCGATCGCCCAACGCTGGGCAACACAATCATCCGATCCGGACTTCATCCCCCGCTTGCTCCAAAAACTGATTGACCATGGCGTGTTAAGCCTGAACACCCCTGACAGTGCCACAGATGCCCCCCCTCGTCCAGCGGGACAATCCCCCCTCAATCCAGGCGTGGAATGGCGTTATAACCCTGATGGGTATTGGATTTTACGCAATCCCACCCACAAAACCTATATGCAGGCCAGCGAGGCCCATAAACAGGTGATGGAGGGTCTAGGACGGCAGCCCTTGGCGAAATTGCTGCTCCGGGCGGGGTTATCAAAGGCGGAGTTTCAGTCGTTTTGGCAGCAGATGGGAGCGACGGGAATGCTAGAGGGGACAGCACCACGCCAGCCGCCACGGGGGAAGTTTAACCCGCTGCAATTGTTGTTTTTTAAAATGCCGTTGATTAATCCCGATCGCTGGCTGCAAGGGGTTGCGCCATGGTTGGTGTGGGTGTGGACGCGGCCGTTTGCCTGGGGGTTGGTGGTGTTTTTGACGGTGAGTGTGGTGGTGGGGCTGTATCACGGGGGGGCGATCGCCTATCAAGCACAGCAACTGATGGCGGTCTATGGGTCGAGTTTGTGGCTGCCGTTTATTGGCGTGACGATCCTCGTTGTGGTCTGTCACGAACTGGGCCACGCCTTAACCCTGAAACATTATCACGGCATCGTGCCGGAAATGGGGGTGCTCTGGATGTGCCTCTTTCCGGCGGCCTATACCGATACGTCCGATTCCTATTGTCTGAAACGCACCCATCGGGTTTGGGTGGTGGCGGCGGGGTTGATTGTGCAGATTGCGATCGCTGCGATCGCCTTTTGGATCTGGACGTTAGCCACGCCGAACACCTGGCTCAGTATCGCCAGCATCATGGCCATGATGGCCGGACTGTTCACGATTGTTTTGAACCTTAACCCCCTGGCCCGCTTCGACGGCTACTATCTCGCCGTCGCCATCACCGGGATCAACAATCTCCGCAGTCGTGCCTTCCTCCTGTATAAATGCTGGCTCCAAGGCCAACCCAGCCCCGAAGACCCGGAAGATATCCCCATCCTGGCGTTTTATGCCCCGTTCAGTTTGCTCTATATCTGGTTTGTATTTGGCTTTTTGTTCTGGCGCTTGGTGGATTGGACGTTGCTCAATGCACCGATGACGGTGTTAGCCGCGATCGTGCTTTGGCTCATCTATTACCTTTGGCCCAGTGATTAACCCTCGGACTCTCGATTCAGTAGGGGCTGTCGATCCTACCCCATGCCCATCTACCCGACGATCCTCATGTCTGAATCCACCCCGAAACCCTCCCCCCTCAAGGTTCAACCCCCTCGATCTAAGGCGGCTCCCCAGCAGCCTGCCGCTCAACCGCAAAAAACCGTGTCAGACCCCCCCACGTCTTTGACGACCCCCGTATTTGAAGTGTCGCGCTGGATTACGATCGCTGGAGTGTTTACCGCCCTCACCGCTGCTGGGTTTATTCCCGTCGCCAACGATGTGATCGCCGATGGCATCCTCGAACCGCCCAACACTCGCCCCGTATTTATGGAAGTGCCCGGAACCGTGGTGGAATTTCTCGTGGAAACGGGCGATCGCATCACCCCCAATACCCCCATTGCCCGCGTCAGCACCCTCGAACTCGAAGACGAAATTCTCGCCACGGAGCAGCAACTTCAAGAACAACAGCGGCAACTCGACCAACTGGAACAACAGGTTCCCGTGCTTGAGGGTCGGATGTATGAAACCCAGATGGCGGGGGATGCGATCGCCAATCAAGCCAGTCGCATCAATCAACGGCTCACGGGTGAACCCCCAGCGATCGGCCAACTGCGCCAACAACAAGCCGCCCTGCAAGACAATATCAGCGGCCTCCGCACCGAAATCGCCCACCTCGAAGATCGAGAAAGCACTGTCCGAGCCGCAATCAAACGCCTGCGAGCCGTCTGGGCAAAACCCGGCGGTCGCGGTGTCTTGAGTATTTCTGAAATTGATCGCAAAGATAGCGAACTCAGCCTCATCCTCAGTGAGAAAGAGCGCAAAATCAACGAAATCACGACAATTCAGCGCCAAATCGACGGCAAAGCTGCCGAAATCGCCGCGATGCGCCACGATTGGCAGGATGAACTAGGAACCAGTCGCGATCGCTGGCAACAAAGCCGCGCCAGCATGATCACCGCCCAGCGCGAACTTGCCGCCGCCCACAGCGAACTCGCCCACCTCCGCGGCCTCGTCCAAACCTCCCAACACAAACTCCAAACCCTTCAAGAGCGGCGCGATCGTAACCAAACCCTAATCAGCACCGAAAGCGGCATGGTGCTTTCGACAGATCTTTCCGAAAAGTTGGGGCGCAAAATGCAGGCCAACGAATCAATCATGGAAATCGCCAATATTGACACCCTCGATGTGGTGATTGAGGTGCCCCAGGTGGATACGCCGATGGTCGTACCGGGGGCGATCGTGAAAATTCGCTTCCATGAAACCGGTCATTCGGTGTACGAAACCGTGATTCAAGAGATTGACCCCCAACTCAAAACCGACGAAACCGGCCAACAACGGCTCACCGCCCGCGCTCAACTGCAAAATCCTGATCATGACCTCCTACCCAATCAGAAAATTCATGCCCAAATTCTCGGTGAAAAAATTCCGCTCTATCAAAAAATCCGCCTCGAAATTCGGAAACATCTCAACTGGACTCGGTATGGTTTCGGAGAATAAGATTTAACCCCAATATTAGCTCCGTAATATTACTGAGATATTGCCATTCAACATCAAGCGATCGCCGCACTATTAATGGTCTGGGATCAGTTTTTTACACTGTTTCTGCTCCGTAACACGTCTCATGGTGCGAGCAAACTCTCCTCATGCCTTTAATCACAGTGCGATCGCAATCAGCCTGCTCACAAGGAATTGAGCGATCGCGCCCCTCAAAATACGCCTCCCTTCTGCCCTTCATCTCTCCTTCATAAAATCGAATTATTCTTCACCAAAAATTTATCGTTAATGATTAATCCCATTGATACCGTTAACCTATAGGCATTCAAAAATCAATTCGAGCAATCCGGAAAATTTTTCAAAGATTTTGCATAAAAAATCGTCAAACGCTTAGATACAACATTACAGCAGAATTTTTCTTTGTTCTCGGTCACCAATCCCTCATCCAAACTTTGTAGGTAAGGAGCATCCGCCATGTTCGGTAAACGCAAATCCGCCCGCCGTCGTCATCAGCAATCCCTCATCCTGGAACCGATCTGGACCCCCATGGGTGTCATCCCAGGGGGTGAAGATGGCGATGTTGATCTCGGTGATTTTGATGGGGGCGGGCTAGATGGGTTTGACAGTCCAGTCACCCTCTCAGCGGATTACACCACCGGGGTTTTCACCGTTGGTGAATCCGGTGACGTGAAAGTAGACTTCCTCTACGATGGCGGCTTCTACAGCAACGGTGAAGTCGGAATCTTTAGCCTAGAGGGGATGGACGAGTTTGAAATCGGCAGTCAGGACTACATCCAAGAGGCTGCTCGTCGTGCCTTGAGTGGTTCTGAACTCGGCCATGTGGTCATTTCCGATGCCACCGAGGGCGCAAAATTCAGCGGTCACATGGGCGAGGGCAATTTCAACGCGGGTGAGTACCAAGAACCCAACACTGTCAAGATGCGATCGGGTGACAAGTTTGGGATTATGCTCGCTGCCAACCACTCGATGGAAGAAGTCAGCGAGGGCAAAACCTGGAGTGTGCGTTTCTCCATGGCAACCGCCAACCCCGACGATGATCTGCAATTCGGCCAAGTCGCCGATGTGACTGGTGATGGCAATACCTTTGCCTTTGAAGATTTGAGTGTGGATAGCAGCGATCGTGACTACAACGACATCGTCTTCCAAATCCACGGCGCAGAAGGCGAAGCCGCCCTCATGGATGAAATGGTCGCCGAAGGTGCCGATTGGCGAGATACCGAAACGGGCTGGGAAATCCTTGAATATGTTCGCAGCAGTCAAGAAACCGACGATGTGACGGTTGATGATGGCATCACGGATGACACAACCGTGATCACGGATGACACGGTTACGGTGGAAACGCCCGATACCGAAATCGTTGATGATGTCGTTGTGGACGACACCGACACGGACACAAATGATGTTGATGACCCCGATGTTGTTGTGGATGACACAAGCGACGACACAGATGAGGTCGATGTGAGTGATCCGATCAGTCAAGGGGACATCGTTCGGGATGATTGGGCCACTCAGAAGGAAGATGTGCCTGCACAGGATGACTCGCACATTGGTGACACGGTTGACGAAAAAGATGTGGTCAATCCTTGGGATCAACAGCGAACCTTCGATGATGACTATGACTGGGAAGAAGATGGTTTCGGTAACTCCAGTTCCACGAACTATGCTCCCACCGTCACGGGTTACGACCAATCGGTTTACTCAGGTCAAAGTCGCACTCCATTTTTCCGGGTGAGTGATGCCAATGGTGACAGCATCCAACGCTACTATTTTTACGATTCCGACACCAGCAGCACCAGCGGTTACTTCACCCTCAATGGTGTGAAACAAAACAGCAGCTTTTTTGTGGATGCTGCTAGTCTCGGTGCGGTGCAGTATGTAGGTGGTTCTCAGGCGGGAACAGAATCGGTACGAGTCTATGCCTATGATGGCAAGTCTTGGGGCAGTGATGATTTCCGTATGACGACCCGTGCTGCGATCAACTACGCGCCGGTTGTCAGTCTGTATAACCAGACTGTCAGTACAGGGTTGAGCATGACACCTTCTATTCGGGTGAGCGATGCCAATGGCGATCACATCCAACGCTACTATTTCCGCGACTACAACACCAACAGCACCAGCGGCTACTTCACCGTTAATGGCGTGAAACAGTCCAGCGGCTTCTCTGTGGATGCGGATAAGCTTAATACAGTTCGCTTTGTGGGTGGTTCCCAATCCGGCACTGATTCCGTGCGCATCTACGCCTACGATGGCAAAACCTGGGGCAGCCAAACCACCACCTATACCACCCGCCTTGCTAATCGTGCCCCAACGATTACGGCGTATGACTATACCATCAACAGTGGTTCGAGCATTTATCCCTACATCCGAGTGAGTGATGCGGACGGCGATCGCATCCAACGCTACTATTTTTACGATTCCAATTCCAGTAGCACCAGTGGTTACTTCACTGTCAACGGTGTGAAACAATCCAGTGGCTTCTACGTGGATGCGGACAGGCTTAACACTGTGCGCTTTGTGGGTGGCTCCCAAGCCGGAACCGACTCCGTGCGCATCTACGCCTACGATGGTAAAGCCTGGGGCAGCAAGAATGTCACCTACACCACTCGTGTTCCTAACCGTGCGCCTACGATTACCGCCACGGCTCATACTGTGAACAGTGGTGTGAGCATTTTGCCCTCGATTCGGGTAAGTGATGCGGACGGCGATCGCATCCAACGCTACTACATCCGAGATTACAACAGCAGCAGCACCAGTGGTTACTTCACCGTTAATGGTGTGAAACAATCTGGTGGTTTCTATGTGAATGCGGATCAATTTAGCACTGTGCGCTTTGTCGGTGGTTCCCAGATCGGAACTGATTCCGTGCGCATCTACGCCTACGACGGCAAAACTTGGGGTAGCACCACCACAACCTATACAACAGTCGTGGCCAATCGCGCCCCGACTGTTACGGCTTACGATCAGCAAGTGCGTTCTGGTAGCAATGTTTCGCCGTTCTTCCGGGTGAGTGATGCCGATGGTGATCGCATCCAACGCTACTACTTCTACGACTCAAACAACAATAGTACCAGCGGTTACTACACGGTCAATGGAGTCAAACAATCATACGGCTTCTACGTGGATGCCGACAAACTCAGCACGGTTAAATATGTGGGCGGCTCCCAAGCGGGTAAAGAAAGCCTCCGAGTCTATGCCTACGACGGTAAGACTTGGGGCAGCGACACCTACACCGTTGAAACCCTGCGCTCCAATCAAGCGCCTGTGGTGACGGCTAGTAACCAAAAAGTAACTGCTAACTCCAGCATTGTGCCATTCTTCCGGGTGAGCGATCCCGATGGCGATCGCATCCAACGCTATTACTTCTCGGACTACAACCAAACCAGCACCAGTGGCTACTTCACGGTCAATGGTGTCCGACAAACCAGTGGCTTCTCCGTCAGTGCAGACAAGCTCAATACCGTGCGTTTTGTGGGTGGCTCTCAAGCCGGGACGGATAGCGTTCGCATTTGGGCTTATGACGGTCAAACCTGGGGAAATAGTGAGCGCTTCGATATTGAAACAGAACGGGTCAATCGTGCGCCGATTGTGACATCCGTTAACCAAACGGTCAAAGCCGGAAGCATTGTCACGCCTTACTTCCGCGTCAGTGATCCCGATGGCGATCGCATCCAACGCTACTACTTCCGCGACTACAACACCAGCAGCACCAGCGGCTACTTCACCGTTAATGGTGTAAAACAGAACAGCGGATTCTCCATCACAGCCGATCAGCTTAACAGCATCAAATTTGTGGGCGGTTCCCAAGCCAGCATCGATAAAGTAGGCATTTGGGCCTATGACGGGCAAACCTGGGGTCACAAAGCCATCAATATGACTACTCAAAAAGTCAATACGGCTCCTGTGGTGAATCTCAACAACCAGACGGTCAATCGGGGTCAGAGCATCACACCGCAATTCTCTGTGACTGATTTGGATGGCGACAAGATGACCCGTTATGGTTTCTATGACGAGAATAGCAGCAGTAGCAGTGGTTATTTCACCATTAATGGCGTGAAACAAGCCGCCGGGAAAGTCTTTTATGTGGATGCTGACAAACTAAACACTGTGAAGTTTGTGGGGGGTAGTGCGAAAGGGAGCGATAAGATTCACATCAACGCCTCCGATGGTCAGTCTTGGAGTGGTTGGAAGAATGCCAACATCACGACCCAAGGTGGCTCTGCTCCGGTTGTGGTGAGTGCAACCAGTCAAACCATCAGTAATGGTCAAGTAATTAAACCCACTTTTACCATTACCGATGCAGACAGTGATGCTATTACACAATATGCCTTCAAAGACTGGAATGCAAAAAACAGTAGTGGTTATTTCACTGTCAATGGCGTAAAACAAGAAGCCGGTAATACGTTCTATGTTGATGCTGATAAACTGGATACAGTACGCTTTGTAGGTGGTGATGCCTCTGGTGCAGATTCCCTCTCTGTCTCAGTGCGTGATAGTTCTGGTGAGTGGAGTACGGTGAAAAACTTCTCGATGACCACAAAGGTTGTCGAGCAGAATGACTGGTTTACTCAGAACATCAAGGACACAGTTATTCGTGAAGTAGCTCGGTCTCGTTTCCAAGATGGTGTGCTTGACCGCAAGGACATGATTGATATCTTCAACAATGCCAAAGATGGTCTCACGGTGGATAGCAACGAATTCAGCGATCTGAAGGCCTTGGTGAATAACACCAGCCTCTTTAAGGATGACTACGTTCAAGTTCTCTCCAGCAAAGTGGTGAATGGTAATGCTGCTAATGCTAAATTTCAAGGTCAAACCCTAGGTAATTTGTATGCTGGTACTGATGATAAACATCTTGACAAGTTGATCCAAGAACACTTCTTTGGTAAAGATCGCCCGTCAGTGATTGGTGATTTCACATACGCCAATGGTTCTAAAATTCTCATGACATATCGTGAGGTTAATGGTCAGTTATTCCAAAATGGAGTCAGTTATCAAGATGTGAAACAAGGTGTAGCTGGCGATTGCTATTACTTAGCTGGTTTGGCTGCAACGGCACTCAAGACACCTAATGCTATTGAAAAGATGTTTGTTGACAATGGAGACGATACTTACACCGTCCGATTATTCAAGAGCAACGGCGAACCAGATTATGTGACTGTTGACCGTTACCTTCCCACCGAAACAAGTCAAGGTTGGTTACCTTTTGCAAAAGTAAATGGTTATGGGGATACCTATAAAGAGGCTGATAATGAACTCTGGGTTGCCTTAGCTGAAAAAGCTTATGCTCAAGTCAATGAGGCTGGCTCTATTGGCCGGGATGGAACAAACTCCTACGAAGGGATTGAATCAGGTTCGAAGCATAATGCAGTCGCACATATCACAGCCGAATCGGGTAAGCGTGAGGACTCCTTACCATCAAGTGCTCAAGAAATTATCAATGCCTTCAATAATGGAACGAAAATTGGTTTAAGTTCTAACTCAAAACCTATTCTTAGTAATCTCGTTGGCAGTCATGCTTATGTAATGGTTGGATTCAACAGCCTGACGCAAAAGTTCAAGCTATTTAATCCTTGGGGTATCGGTAATAAAACTGATGATGGTCATGTTGAATTAAGCTGGGCACAAATTCAGCAAAATTATCGAGCTTGGACATATAACATGTAAGTTTGTCTCCGTAAACTGACCGAATGATTCTGATTAGGTGTTGCGGGTAAGAATTAATTTTCTGATTTGCAACGCCTTTATTCTGTTTGTAAAATCAATGAGTTCTCTGAACATGAGTAATATTCCCTTTCTCAAAATCAACTCCACAGAAATTGCCCTTAGCCAAGGGATTCAATATCTTAAAGACTCTGGGCGACTGGGTGACTTTCTGGCTCAGATTGTGCGGCAGCATTTGCTTAAGTCTGAACTTGATGAACTCAAAGATGTTCAGATTAAAAATGAAGAAATTGAGCAGACCTTGCTGAATTTTCGGATTCAGAATCAACTAATTGAGCAAGAGGAATTTCAAGGTTGGCTTACAGAAAGTGGACTAACCTATGAAGATCTACGTCAAGGTATCGAGCGAGATTTGCGTCTTGATCAGTTACGAGAACGGATCGCAGCCCCTAAACTTCAAGACTATTTTCAACAGCAAAAAAACCTACTGGATCAAGTGGTTTTATCTCGAATAATCGTTGAAGATTCCGGTCAAGCAGAATTGTTAAAGCAACAGCTTGTAAGCAATCCGGCTGGTTTTGGAACCCTGGCTCAAGAACATTCTTTGACGAGCGATCGCATTATGAACGGCATGATGGGGCCTGTCAGTCAGAGCAGCTTACCAGATGTTCTCAAGCCCATGGTGGAATCGGCACAGCCCGGAAGTGTTGTGGGCCCAGTACCCCTAGAGGATCGTTATGGTTTATTTCGGATTGAACAATTCCTTCCTGCTAAGTTAGAAGGAGAGGTCGAAACAGAACTCAAAAATCAACTCTTTGAGCAGTGGTTACAGGAGAAAATGCAGAGTTTAGATATTCAACTGCTCGTAAAATAGGTGCGATCGCACCCCTAACCCCATCAACCCCTAGGAACTGCTAACCTCACTCGGTCGGCGGTTCTGCGGTGTTAGGTTCCTCGAAAACCACATCTTCGTAGAGTTGATTGAAGTTGATGGTGAAATCGATGCTGTGGAGGTGGATGGGGGTATCGGGTTCGTAGAATTGTAGTGTCCAGAGGCCGGAGCGATCGCGCCGAAAAACGTTAACTCTGGGGTGGGTTTGGCTGATGACGACGTATTCTTGGAGGGTCGCTAGGTGTTGATAGTCAAAGAATTTATCGCCACGATCGAAGGCTTCGGTTCCGGGGGAGAGGACTTCGATGATGAGGCAGGGGTATTGTTTGAACTGCTTTAAGGCGCGATCGCGCTCATCGCAGGTCACGACAACATCGGGATAGTAGTAGCAGTTTTTCGCGTCGATGCGCGTTTTCATGTCTGCCATGTAGACCCGACAGCCGGAACCCCGCACATGGCTGCGAAGCAATGCAAAAATGTTACCCGCGATGGTGACATGGGCTTCACTTGCGCCTGCCATCGCGTAGATTTCGCCAGCGCGGTATTCGTGCTTGATCGGGCTGTCCTGTTCGTGGGCGAGGTAGTCTGCTGCTGAGAGTTGGAGATCTTGGGGATTCGCAATCATGACAAGTCTTGCTGAGTGGTAGTACCTCCATATTATCTCATGGGTAAATGGGGCGATCGCATCGCTGCCCATGTCACGAAATTCGGGCAATGGACTACAGTAGGGAGGGTTAATTGGTGAATCGTGGTCGGTGTCTGGGCGCGGTTCTGCTTGGATACTGCTATGGACTTATTGCGATCGCTCCCCATTGGTCTTTATCTTGAACAGCCCGTCACCTGGCTGCACCACCTCGATCCGCGTGTGAAGTTGGGGTGGTTGATGACGTTTTTGCTCGCGCCGATTTTGGCGAATAATGCCTGTCGGATTGCCCTGGTGGGGTTGTTAATTATCCTGACCCTGACGGCGCGGATTCCCTGGCGGGCCTGGAAGCAGCAAATGGGCTGGCTCTTGATCGTGGCGGGGTTGGCGTTTGTGATTACCTGTATTTTTGATGATGGTCTTGCCCTCACGAGTCAGCCCCGCCTCATCGGGGCCGAATTGTCAGATATCACCGCCACGGGCTACCAATTTGGCGACTATCGCGACATCCAGCCCACGCCCTACGACTATGTGGTGTTGTCGGTGGGGCGCATTACCGTGACGCGGCATTCTCTGGATTTGGCGACCCGTTTTACAACCCTCTTGTTTACCTTGGTTTACAGCACGAGCCTTTATCTGTTGGTGACGGCTCCCGAAGAAATTACCACGGGTCTCGAACAATTGCTTGACCCCTTGAACCGCTTTAAGATTCCGATTACGGAAATTTTGCTGACGTTGACCTTGGCGTTGCGGTTCATTCCGTTGGTGTTGGAGGAGGTGCAGAATTTGACGCGATCGGTGCGGACGCGGGCGATTAATTGGAAAAAAATCGGGCTGAAACAGACGATCCAGATCTGGCTGGTGGTGGCGGAGCGGTTGATTGAGAATTTGTTATTGCGGGCCGAACAGATTGCCCTGGCGATGAATGTGCGGGGGTTCACTGCGCCGAACGAGCATCGGGTGCAGTGGCATCGGTTGCAGTTGCGCTGGGGGGATGGGGTGGCGATCGCGCTTCTCATTCTGTTGTGGTGGGCGCGGTTAACTGTGGGGTGGATGGTGTGAACCGCGCCATAGATGAGCCATGGCCCAGGTTAAAATCCTGGGGTTCCGTCGCGATCTGGAATGAACGGCCTACTATTGTTATTGGTGGGTCTACTGAGGGTTAATGTATCCAAAATTAGGCTCCCAATCTGTCCCTTGCATTTCGAGTCTTTGAAAGACCCATGGCGAGTCACAAAGTCCTCATATTAGATGGTGATAGTGTTGTACGCAGCAAATTGCGCCGACTGCTCCCCCCCGGCAGCTATGAAATTGCGGAGGCCAGTGATGGCGAGTCAGGGTTAGCTCTGATTCACCAAGAACGGGGTCGGATTCGGTTTATTTTGCTCAATGCGGCGCTGGCGAAGGTGAGCGGTTGGGATGTGGTGGCTCACTTGAAAGCCGATTCCGATTTTCAACAGATTCCCCTGGTGGTGATGCGGGGTTCCCAGCGCCAAGATCCGGATCTCACGGAGCCGATCTACGCAGCGGTGGAGGTTCTGGATAAACCCTTTGAGCGATCGCAACTCAAACGCGCCGTTAAAACTGCAATCCAAAAAGCGAAAGCGCTCAACCCCCAGAAGAAAGCCCCCAAAGCGGTCAAAAAAGCGGTAGAACCTGCGATCGCGCCCCCCGTGCCTGAACCCCCACCGAAATTCTCCGCGCCTGAACCTCCACCCCAACCCCCCACCGTTCCGCCAGACCCGGTGATCCCAGCGATCGCGGACAATCCCCCAACGATTCCCCCCACAGACCCAACACCCGTTGAGGATCTCGACCCCACCGATCTGGAAAATGCCTTTGAAGACTATGTGGATTTTGGGAATTTAGCGGCAGAACAGCCAGAGGGGGATGATCCCTTTGCGGGGTTGGATGATTTTATGGCCGCGGCTGAATCCACCGAGGCCCTCGATCTGCCGGAAGAACTGCAACTCATTGATGATTTTGAGGCCTTCCCCCACGACCTAGAGCAACCGCCCTTTGACCCCACCTCCGGGTTTACTCAGCCGTTCATCCGGCCCCAAGCTCCAGAGGTGCAGCCCACCCCAGCCCCGTCTGATCCTGCCGTTCCCACCCCCTACACCCGCGACACCCAGACCCCGCCTGAACTGGAGCTAGAACCGGAAGATTTGGTTAATTCGCCCGCGTTGAGTTCAGAGTTTAGCCGGGGGGGGATGTTTAGTGCGCCGCCGGTGGGGGAATTTTACGAGGAGGATGAAGCGATCGCGCCGGCCCCGCGTCCGTCTGCCGTGGTTCCCGCTGCGGATCTTACCGTGGAACCCGATCCGGTGGAGAATACTGTCTTTGGCGATTTTGGCGTTGATGAGCCGTCCGCCCCGGATGACGCGCCGGAATCGGCCACCGATGATATGCCGTTGGAGTTTAACCCAGAGGCTTTTTGGAATCAGGAGCCGGCGATCGCACCGTCCCCCGCAGCCTTTGACCCCGACGAAGACGATCATCCCTTTGAGGACGAAGATCTCTCTAGTTTTCTCACCCGGCCCGCCGCCCTGCCGCCCCGCCAACTCGATGCCGAGGAGGAAAACGACGCTCTCTTCCTCACCCCCGACCCCGACCCCCCCCCAGTCACCCCCTCCGATGATCTGGCTCCCCTGGATTTAGGGTTGGATTATTCCTTTGCAGAGATACCAGCGGACTCGATGGCCGCGACGAACGCCAGCGATGCCGCCTCCGACTTTCTCGCCGAGCCAGACCCCGCCCCCATCCCCGACCCAATTATTGATCCGTCCCTAGCCTATACCCCAAGTGACCAGCCCGATCCAGAGATCCCGTTAGCCGGGGAAGACGAGTGGGAATCGCAGCTTACGGTTGGGGCTGACCCTGCTGATGCTGCCGGAACCGGGGATGATTTCACCCTTGGGGATGATTTTGAGTTTGATCTTTCAAGCTGGGAACCCGATCCGGTCACGCCGATGCCCGATCCCCGCCTAGATGCGGATGATCATCCGATCGCGCCCCTGGGAGAAATTCAGTTTAACCCCTCGGATCAACTCGAACCGGATACCGAGGAAAATACGGTGTTAGGCGAGATGCGATCGCCCGCCCCGCCCCCCACCGATCCAGGTGATCCCTTCGCCACGCTCGATGATTTCACCCTAGCCACCCCCGACGCAGAAAGCACCATCCTGGCGGATCAGCAAACCAGCCCCCCCGCCGCCCACCGCCTCGAACAACAACTGGATGCGGCCTTAGCTTCAGAGGATGAGGAGCTAGACGCGCTCAACGACAGCCCCGAATATACCGTCCTCGAAGACAAGCAAGAGATCGACCCGGCCCAGTTTCCGCGCTTCTCCTTTGAAAATCCTGATACCAAGGCGACCCTACTTCAGGATGGCATGGTGACGCTGTTGGGGTTTGATGAAGTGAAGATGCGGTTTGAAAGCCGTCTTGAATCAGAACGAAACGCCGCCCTCCGGGATGCCTTGGACTACGGAGAAGAAGGCTATGATCTGGTGATCAACGCCCTGCGAGACGAAGCGGGGCCAGTGCGCGATGCAGCGGAGCAGTTGATTAAAGAACAGTTGCGCAAGTCCAAACACGCCCGCCCCCTCGCCCAGCAAGCCTGGTTAGAGGTGGAGTGCATCAGCGTGATTACGGGCCATTCCCATTGGGTGCAGACGGTGGCGATCGCCAATGATAACCGCACCCTCGTCAGCGGCAGCAAAGACAGCACGATCAAAACCTGGGATCTGCGCACCGGCCGCGAAACCGGCACGATCACCGGCCATGCCGCCTCTGTGCTTTCCATCGCCATCAGTCCCGACGGCGACCACATCATTAGCAGCAGCACCGACAACACGATCCGGATTTGGGACATTCACAACGGCACAGAAATTCAAGCGATTAGCGGCGATGCCCATCATAAAATCTACGTTGTCGCCCTCAGTCCAGACGGCAGCGTGATCATTAGTGCCAGTGCCGACCAAACCGCCAAGCCGGAATTTGAAACCGGCCTGTCCGGGCTGCTCAGTTACTTACCTTTAAAAAGTACCTCGCCCCTGTTGTCGTTGATTAACTTCATTCGGCGCAGTCGGGAAATTAAGCTCTGGGATCTGCCCACGGGTAAAGTGAAAGGGAGTTTAGTGGGCTATTCCAAAGGCGTGACGGATCTCGCGATCACGCCCAAGGGGGATAAGGTGGTGAGCGGTAGCCGCGACCATACGATTAAAATTTGGGATCTGGAAACGCGCAAAACCCTCAACACCCTCTGGGGCCATACCGATGAGATTCGCTCGGTAGTGGTGACCACCAATGGTCAATATGTGGTGAGTGGGAGTCGCGATCGCACGATCAAAATTTGGGATCTGCGCACCGGCCACGTCCTCCGCACCCTGCGCGGCCACAGTCAATCCGTCACCTCCATTGCCATCAGCCCCGACGGCAAAACGATCATCAGCGGCAGCCGCGACGCGACCCTAAGAATCTGGGATTTTGAAAGCGGCGAACACCTCAACACCCTAATGGGTCACACCGACCTGATCCGCTCCGTGGCCATCAGTCCCGACGGCCGCACGATCGTCAGCGGTAGCCGCGACAATACGATCCGGGTGTGGGCGGTGAAAGGGTGAGGATTGCATCCATGCGAATTGGTGTGATTGGGGGCGGCGCGGCGGGATTTTTTGGGGCGATTACGGCAGCGTTGGCGAATCCTCAGGCCGAGGTGACGATCTTCGAGGCTGCCCCGGAACCCTTGGGGAAAGTCCGCATTTCCGGCGGCGGCCGGTGCAATGTGACGCACCATTGTTTTGATCCGGCCCAGTTAGTGCAGCAGTACCCACGGGGGGGGCGGGCGTTACGGGGCGCGTTCTCCCGGTTTCAGCCTCAGGATACGGTGGCTTGGTTTGCGGCGCGGGGGGTGCAGTTAAAAACCGAGGCCGATGGCCGAATGTTCCCGATCACCGACGATTCCGCAACCATTGCCGATTGCCTGATCCACACCGCACGAGCGGCAGGGGTACAGGTGCGTTTAAAAACCGCCGTGCGTGAGATTATCCCCGGCGATCGCTGGCAGATTCAGTTAAAACAGGAACGGTGGGACTGCGATCGCATCCTCCTCGCCACGGGTTCCAATCGCCTCGCCTACCGTTGGATCGAGTCCCTCGGCCATACCCTGATCCCCCCCGTGCCCTCCCTTTTCACCTTCAAACTGGATGATCCCCGTTTGCGAGATCTCGCTGGGGTCAGTGTCGATCCTGCGATCGTCACCCTCGGCCCAGGCAAAACGAAACTCCAACAAACCGGCCCCCTACTGATTACCCATTGGGGCCTGAGCGGCCCCGCTGTCCTCAAGCTTTCCGCCTGGGGAGCGCGACACCTCCACGACCAGCGCTATCACGCCCCTTTAACGATTAACTGGTGTCCCGGCGAGAATCTCGAAACCCTGCGCCAAATTCTCCTCACCACCAAACACACCACCCCCAAACGCAAAGTGATCACCGCCTGCCCGGTTTCCTTACCAAAACGCCTCTGGCAGCGATTCGTCACCCTCACCCTCGCCAACCCCGATCAACTCTGGGCCCACCTGAGCAAAGCCGACCTGCTCAGCCTCGCCCGCGAACTCACCCAAGGCCAGTATCACATCACCGGCAAAGGGGTGTTTAAGGAGGAATTTGTCACCTGTGGCGGCGTGGATTTAAAAGAAGTGGACTTTAAAACCCTGGCCAGTCGTCGCTGTCCGGGTCTCCATTTCGCCGGGGAAGTGCTCGATGTGGACGGGATAACGGGGGGGTTTAATTTCCAAAATGCCTGGACAACGGGCTGGCTTGCCGGACGGGCGATCGCGCAGTGAATCACTAGCGTCTTGCTCCCTCGCGGTTTGATGAGAATGTTGTACCCGATTCCATCCGATCCCCGATAATGGTAGGGATGCACATTTAAGGATTGTCGCCGCATGATTACGGGTGAACTGAAGTCGAAAGTCGATACCCTTTGGGATACGTTTTGGAGTGGTGGCATTAGTAACCCCCTGTCGGTGATCGAGCAGATTTCCTATTTGCTATTTATTAAACGGCTGGATGAATTGGAACTCGCCCAGGAAAAAAAGGCGAATCGGTTCGGGGGAACGGTGCAAAAGCCCCTCTTTACTCCCGAACAGCAGGCTTGTCGGTGGTCGAAGTTTAAGAATCTCAATCCGGCGGCACAGTTAGACGTGGTGCGGGATCAGGCGTTTCCGATGATTAAAACCCTGGGGAAGGCTGGGGGAGCCTATGCCGTCCACATGAAAGATGCCACGTTTATGATCAGCAGTCCGGCGTTACTGGCTAATGTGGTGCAGCAGATTGACCAGATCCCGATGCAGGATCGGGATACGAAGGGGGATCTATATGAATATATGCTCTCGAAACTGAGCACGGCGGGAACGAATGGCCAATTTAGAACGCCGCGCCACATTATTAAACTGATGGTGGAAATGATGGGGCCGAATCCCCGCGAGATTGTCTGTGATCCGGCTTGTGGGACGGCGGGCTTTTTGGTGGCGATCGCGGAATATCTGCGGGACTGCCAAGATGAGGAGGGAAATTATCTTAAAATGTGCAAAGAAGACTCCCACTATAAAGCGAGTCCGAGTAGAGTTACCGAAGGTAACGGCGGACGTGCCTTTTAGTGGCGAGATGAATTTGCACCAACAAACAAATCGAGCGACAGCGAGTCCTTTAA
>NZ_JAQMTY010000182.1 GCF_028330765.1 Spirulina subsalsa CS-330
GTTCGGGGCGGGGTTCGGGGCGGGGTTCCGGGCGACGGGTTTGGGTACGAGGTGCGCTGGGGGGGCGTTCCGGGCGCGGTTGCCCGGCGGGGCGTTCGGTTTTGGTGCGTCGCTGGCGGTAGGCTTCGGGGGTATTTGCATCCATGCGAGCGCTGCTGGTGTTGCGCTCTTGGGTGAGGAGGTCTTCAACGAAGCGGTTAAAATCCGTGTAGGCGTTGGGGTCTTTGCCATTGCTTGCGCCCCGGCTGGGTTTGCGCTTCGTGCCGGTTTGGACAAAACGGGTGAACTGGTCGTATTGCGATCGCCGCCCCCCATCGGACAGCACCTCATAGGCTTCGTTGATGTCCTTAAACTTATCCTCCGCCACCTTATCCCCCGGATTCATATCTGGGTGATAACGCCGCGCCAACCGCCGAAACGCCCGCTTAATGTCCTCTGGCGTTGCTTGCGGGTCAATTTCCAGAATCTCGTAATAGTTGCGAAAGTTCTGCATACTTTTTGTCATTCAATCCCTCTCTCCGCGTGGTGTGCCCCCGACTTAGAGCCAGTCATCATCATCATCATCCCAATCATCGTAGCTGGGTCGAGACCGGCTGCGATCGCTCGGTGGGCGGCTATTCGTGGGGCGGTTCCAGTCGCGCCCGTCATTGCTACGCCGATCCGGGGGCCGACGGGAGCCACGGGGATCATCGTAGGGCGGTGCTGAGCGGGGCGGCGGTGGGGCGGGGGCATCGTAGGGCGATCGCGGCGGTGGAGCCGGAGCATCGTAGGGCGATCGCGCTCCCCGACGCGGTGGCGGCGCACCGTAGGGATCATCAAAATCGTAGGGGTTATTGGGCGCACCGTAGGGCGGCGCATAGGGAGCCGGGCGATAGGGATCGCGGTTCTTCTTATCGCCGGAAAAGGTGCGTTTAATCGAGCCGAAGAAATCATCATCGTCATCATCTTCGTACTGCATCCGCACTTCCCGATTCAATTCATAGAGCGCATCTTGCAGATCGGCATAGGTGCGATCGATCGCCCGTTCATCATCCTTGGCTAATGCCGCCTCCAAATCCTGAATCAACGCATCAATCTGACGGCGATAATAACTCGCGAACTGCGTACCGAAATCCAGGACAATTTCCCGCAAACGGCGTTGGGATTGATCCACCAACGCCTTAGCCCGGTTGCGTTTTTCCACCCGTTCCCGGCGCTCCCGGTCTTGCTGGGCGAACTGTTCCGCCTCCTGCAACATCTGCTCTACTTCCCGTTGATTCAGGGTAGAGGCTTCCTGCACCACAATACTTTGCTCGCGGCCCGTGGTTTTATCAACGGCCGTCACCTGCAAAATCCCATTGGCATCAATATCAAACGCCACCTGAATTTGCGGCACACCACGCGGCGCGGGAGGAATCCCCGCCAGCTTAAACCGCCCCAGGGACTTATTATCCGTTGCCATTTCCCGCTCCCCTTGCAGGATGTGAACTTCCACCACGGTTTGATTGTTTTCCCCCGTGGAGAAAATTTCCGAGCGGCGGACGGGAATCGTGGTGTTACGCGGGATCAGTTTTTTCATCGCGCCGCTAATGCTTTCCAGACCCAAGGACAGGGGCGTAACATCCAAAAGCAGCACATCTTTCACCACGCCGGAGAGAATCCCCGCCTGCACCGCTGCCCCAACGGCTACCACTTCATCGGGGTTGACGTTTTGGTTGGGTTCGCGATCGATCAACATCCGCACCAGGTCTTGCACCATGGGCATCCGCGTCGAACCCCCCACCAAAACGATTTCGTCAATTTGGCGCGGACTCAGGCCCGCATCTTTGAAGGCGCGTTTAATCGGTCGCCGAATCCGGCTGAGTAAGTCGCCGCAGAGTTCTTCAAAGTCAGCCCGATTGAGAGTGGTTTCAATATGTTTCGGGCCGTCATCGGTGGCGGTGATGAAGGGGAGGTTAATCTCGGTGCTGGCCACGCCGGAGAGTTCGATTTTGGCTTTTTCGGCGGCTTCGGTGAGACGTTGGAAGGCTTGGCGATCGCTCTTACGCAGATCAATCCCTTCCTGCTCTAAAAACCGTTCAGCTAACCAATCCACAATCCGCCGATCAAAATCATTCCCCCCCAGTTGCGTATCGCCACTGGTGGCCCGCACCTCAAACACCCCATCCCCCACTTCAAGGATCGACACATCAAACGTACCGCCCCCCAAGTCAAACACCATAATCGTCTGATTGTCCTGACGATCTAACCCATAGGCCAAGGATGCCGCCGTGGGTTCATTAATAATCCGCAGCACATCAAGGCCGGCGATTTTGCCCGCGTCGCGGGTGGCTTGGCGTTGGGAATCGTTAAAGTAGGCGGGCACGGTGATCACCGCTCCGGTCACGGGTTCGCCTAAATACCGCTCGGCATCTTCGACCAGTTTGCGCAAAATCTTCGCCGACAGTTCCTCAGCGGCAAAATCTTGGCGGAGGCGGGGGCAGGGAATCCGCACATTGCCATTCTCATCACGGCGCACGGTGTAGGCAACGCGGCGGGATTCGGTGGTGAGTTCGCCGTAGGTGCGCCCAATGAAGCGTTTGAGGGCATAGAACGTATTTTTCGGATTGAGAACCGCTTGCCGCCGGGCCATCTGCCCGACCACAAGCTCCCCGTCCTTATTAAATCCGACAACAGACGGGGTGGTACGCATCCCTTCCGCGTTGGCAATAACCAGCGGTTTACCGCCTTCCATCACTGCAACGACGGAGTTTGTGGTTCCCAAATCGATGCCGACTACTCTTCCCATGCGTTGTTTCTGAACAAATGTTAAGCCATTGTGGTCTATTGTATCTTGCTACAGCTTGGCTGCTGCGTCTAGGGATCAGGGCTGATTTGATGGGCCAATTCACCCCGTTCCGATCGCAGTTCTCTCAATGGCAATGTTAATGGAGGCTTAGTTTCTGCACAGTGTTGGGTTAAAGCGGCGTTAATCTTCTGTTTTTAGGATCAACCCCTAGCTATACTCACCCCTCTCCTGAAATCACCGTTCAGAACCCTGACCCGTTGCATGGAGGGGTGAGGGTAGCCACTCACCCATTCAATACCGACAATTCCTATGACATCACATCACGATCGCTCTACGTGGGAGCCGGAAGATCGCGGCATGAATCCGTCCGATAATGAGTCCTTTGCCACTGTTTTGCAGCGGGCAACCTTGCGCCGTCGTTCCTTTTTGAAAGGGGGATCATCTCTGATCGCTGCATCGATGATGGGCATGGGGCTAGCAGTGCTCGGTGATACCCTCAAACCCGGTCAAACGGTGGCGAGCGCGGCAACCGCTGAGGGTTTGGCGCTGAACTTTTCCCCGGTAGCGAAAACCCTCGCCGATCAGGTCACTGTCCCGGCGGGGTATACGGTGAATGTTTTGATGGCGACGGGCGATCCCCTGACGAATCGGGTGGCGGCCTATAAAAACGATGGCACCGACACGGATTTTGAATTCCGCAGTGGGGATCACCATGACGGGATGCATTTTTTCAGCTTGAATCCGCGCAATGTCAATCGGGGCATTCTCTGTGTCAATCATGAAGTCTGCGAAGATTTAGGCTTTGTCCATGCTAATGGCCCGACGAATTATGGTGCAGATAACATCAATGCTCGCCCGATGGCGGAAATTGACAAAGAAGTGAACGCCCACGGGGTGAGCATTGTTGAAGTGGTGAAACAGGGAAATTCCTACGCCATCAATAAAGGTTCGCGCTATAACCGCCGCGTCACTGCGGCTACGCCCTGCGACTTGACGGGGCCGGTGCGCGGTCATCAAAAAATGGTCACGTCCTATTCTCCCCAAGGGGTAGCGACGCGGGGCACGGTGAACAATTGCGCCAATGGTTACACTCCCTGGGGAACTTATCTCACCTGTGAGGAAAACTGGTGGGGGTATTTTGCGCGTCGGGAAGGGGCGGATGTGCGTCCGGCTCAGGAAGAATACGCGCTGCAACGCTACGGGATTAAGGGCGATACGTCGGGACGCTACAACTGGGCGCGGTTGGGGGCGAACGATACGACGGATGTTTATGCCCGCTGGAATACGGCAAAAATGAGCGATCGCCCCGATCGGGACTTTTCTAATGTGGCGAATACCTTCGGCTGGATTGTGGAAATCGATCCCTTCACGCCGGACTCCCGCCCCCAAAAACGGACGGCCCTGGGTCGCTTTTTCCATGAGGGCTGCTGGCCCGCACCGGCTCAGGCGGGGCGGCCGGTGGTGTTCTATTCTGGGGATGATGCCCGGAATGAATATGTTTATCTTAAAATGTGCAAAGAAGACTCCCACTATAAAGCGAGTCCGAGTAGAGTTACCGAAGGTAACGGCGGACGTGCCTTTTAGTGGCGAGATGAATTTGCACCAACAAACAAATCGAGCGACAGCGAGTCCTTTAA
>NZ_JAQMTY010000014.1 GCF_028330765.1 Spirulina subsalsa CS-330
GCTGGGCTAGCGGGGATAGTCTGTGGAGCGAACGTAAGACCATAAACTCCTTGCGGGTGGAGGCTGTTGCTATGAAGCAGAAACCTAAGATGTGAATCTTAGGAATCACTGTGGCTTTAGCCCGGTGAGGATGTCAAGTTGCACCAATGGATTATCGGCAAAGCGTTGATCCTGCTGCGCGTTGGGCACTTCATGGAAACAAGGGGCTTAAGCCCCTTGCCTCTCTATTCAAGACACTTTTTAAACAACCTCTAAGCACAGAGTTTAGGATGGAAAGTGGGTCATGGCGGCGATCGCCTTCAGGGTGACCTGTTGATTGGCAAAGGACAGGGATTGAATCGCGAGGGAAATGCCGTGGAGTTCAAAGGTGCGGAGATTGAATACGGCTTGGGCTTGGTCGCGGAGGAGGGTAACGAGGGGTTGCAGGATGCGGTAGGGTTCCGGGAGTGGCGCGAGGGAGAGGATCACGCCACAGTCTGGGTCAATGCTGATCGCAACGGGGAGGGTCAGGGTGGGTAAATCGTGCAGGGTGCAGGCGATGGCGAAACTGTGGCGATCGCGGAAGGTCACCTCTAACTGCTCTAGGGTCAAACCGAGGGCGGTGATGCGATCGCTTAATGCGGGCGTGTGAAATGCGCGGTTAAAATCACTCTCCGTCAACACAATGCAGCCCGTCCCTTCAACGGGTTGGGTCAGCTCAATATTCCCCAACAATGCCTTCAACGGACTGACTTTAATTTTGTTCATCTGCAACTGCATCTGCTCCATGCGCAGATCCTGCCGCATCACGAGTCCAACCCCATCAATGAAGAGCGATTCTAATTCTCCTTGGGCCAAAAGGGTGGGGTCAGTTTTGACTTTGACGCTCAAGGTTTGTGCTGTGCTGATTTGGCGAGAGAAGGCTAACGCTGCAATTTTATTGATTGCCTGTTCGCCGAGATTTTGAGGGTTGAGCAGGAGCACAGTATGTTTACGGAGAATGTAAGGATTACTCAACAGTATATATACATTTCTTAAGAGATGGAGCCGGGGTTACTCATAATTCTTAAGGATTGTTCACCGAACCGCAGCGGTTCTGCGCTTCCTTGCACCTTGAACCCTAATCTTCTGCATCCATTAGCCCGCCGCCCGTTGGGTCAAAGACTTGCTGCAAGAGTTGGCTGGCGCGATCGCTGTCGTGGTAAATCAACTCGATCAACTCTTCCGCCTCCATCCCCAACTGCCGCGCATAAAACCGCACCTCCTGCATGATCCGCCCCTCCCCTTGGCGTAAATACATGCTCAAACAATGGCGGGCTTGGCTGGCTCCATTGCGCTGAAACCGGAAGAAGGCCAGGGCCGCCAAGAGTCGGTCTTCGTAGGGGGCGAGGGGGTCGAGGTGGAGGGGTTCGGGTCGGGTCATGGGGGCTAGAACGAAAGGAAGGGGGTGAGAGCGATCGCGCCTAATCTTGGCCCAACATTTGCAGACGGTAGAGGCTGGCATAGAGGCCATTTTTCGCCAACAGATCCTCATGGCTGCCAGTTTCCACCAGTTGCCCATGGTTGAGGACGAGGATGCGATCGACATTTCGGATCGTCGAGAGGCGGTGAGCGATGATGATTGCGGTGCGATCGACTAAGAGTTCTTCGAGGGCATCCTGAACCAGGCGTTCCGTACCCACGTCTAGATTCGCCGTCGCCTCATCCAGCACCAAAACACGAGGACTGCGAATCGCCACCCGTGCAAAGGCGAGGAGTTGCTTTTGACCGCCGGAAAGGTTTGTCCCCCGGGCCCGGAGGGGGGTGTCGTAGCCGTAGGGCAGCGCTTCGATGAAGGAGGCCACATTGGTACGCTCGGCGGCGGATTTGATTTCCTCAAGGGAGTAGTCTTCGCCGAGGGTGATATTGCGTTTCACGTCTCCGGCAAAGAGGAAACTTTCTTGCAAGATTACGCCCACATATTGGCGGAGCTCGGTTTGGGGCACATCGCGGATATTGACCCCATCAACGCTAATTTGTCCGGCAACGGGATCATAGAGCCGACAGAGAAGCCGGATGATTGAACTTTTTCCGGCTCCGGTGGGGCCGACGAGGGCGACTTTTTCACCGGGTTTGATTGTGAAGTCGAGGTCTTTGAGGACGTATTCATCGGGTTTGTAGCCGAAGGAAACATGGTCAAAGCGGATTTCGCCGAGTTGGGTGTTGGGGCTGGTGGTGGCGGAGGTGAGCGATCGCGTCGTCTGAGCATCGCGCACCTCAATCGGTTCATCGAGTAACTCCGTGATCCGTTCTACGGCGGTAAACCCCGATTGAATCATCGTGAATTTTTCCGCAAAGCGGCGAATCGGATCAAAAAATCGCTGGGCGTAGAGGATGAACGCCGACAGCACCCCAAAGGAGAGATGATCCCCCGACACCATCACCCCACCGAGCCAGAGCACCCCCGCGATCGACACCAGGGCGATCCATTCCAAGGTTGCCGACACCGCCGAATCATGGAAAATTGTCTTATCAACGGCCTGGAGATAGGTTTGATTCGTGGCGCGGAACAGTTCAGAATTAAACCGTTCCCGTCGGAAGGCTTGGACAATATTAATCCCGGAAATATTCTCGTTGAGCATCGAGTTCAGTTTTGACAATTCTTCGCGGGCGCGGTAGTTGGCTTTGCGATATTGCTGCTGAAAGTAGAGGATCAGCGCACTGACGGGAATCAGCATCAACACCAACACCATCGCCAATTTCCATTCCAGGGTGAACACCGTCACCACCACGACGAGAATGTAGACCACATCGCTGAGGATGCCGATCGCCCCCGTCGCAAACACATCCCCCAACGCTTCCACGTCGTTGGTAATGCGTGTCACCAGTTTACCGACGGGGGTTTGATCAAAAAAGCGAGAGGACAGGGAGAGCACATGATCAAACAGATCACTGCGCACGCCAGCGGTGATTTCTTGACCAACGCGCTGCACCAAATACCCCTGCAACGAGACGAACATCAGCCGCACCACGATCGTACTGAGCAACAGTAACAACAGACGGCTAATCCCGGCATCGGTGCTGAGGCCATCCAGAAAACCCCAGACCGGTTCTTGGCGAATCAGGGAGATGGCTTGACCGATGATCAAGGGTTGAACGGCTCCGGCAACGGAGAGCGGTACGAGCAGAATCAGGGAAATGATGAAGATTTTTTGATTGCGACGGGCGTAGGGGACAAGCCGTAACAGGAGTCGCCAATCACCGCGAGGAAGCTGCGCGAGGGTCATAGAAGGTAATGGGGTGGGGAAATAATCTGCGCTAATGTAGTTTAACGGATGATTGCAACGGAGTTGTGGCGGTATGGATTGGAATTCCCAGGCAGTAGAGAGCAAGATTAGTCTGGCGTTTAAGCATTCAGACTTGCTGTTTTTGGCGTTGAGCCACCCATCCTATGCTGAACAGATTCATGAGCCGGAACGGAATTACGAACGGTTGATTTTTTTGGGGGATGCGATCGCAGCTTTGGCGATCGCGGACTATCTCTATGAACATTGCCCCTATCTCAAGGTGTCCAATTATAAGGGGCTAACGGCGAAACTCCTCGAAGGGGAACGGCTGACGAAAACTTGGATCAAGTTAGGTCTAGGGGATGATTATCCCTTTATGGTGGCGAAGGAACAGCGGCCGATCTTGGCGCAAAAAGTCCATAACCCTTTTGAAGAGTCGATGCGGGCGTTGATCGGGGCGATTCATTGCGATCGCGGCTATGCCCAAACCCGGAACTGGCTGGTGAAACATTTAATCGCGCCGCTGTTGAAAAAATACCTCAAAGAGGACACCGAGCGGCCCGAACCCGACCTCCAACAGCGGTTTTGGGGGCGGGCTTTGGTGAATGCGATCGCCGCTGATTGGCTCTACCACACCCTTAACGAAGTTGAACCGAAATACCTCAACCGCTTCCACCGCACGCTAATCGGCAAACCCCAAGTCAAGGAATACAAGGAAAAAAGCCTCACCGCCGGCAATGAGGCGGGTCTAAATTTAAACGAATTTATCGCCCAAACCTACCTCGCCCACAGCCACAATAATCGCAACGCCTACGGCCAAACCTACGACTGGTTTATCAGCACCTTTATGGATCAAGATGAAGTGTTGCGGGATGCCATCACCCAATTGCTGCGGGACGACAAGCCCCAAAAATGGATTATCCGCAACGTCCTCGGCTACGCCAGCAAAGACTATCAAGCCGGGCGGGAACGGTTCTACGAAATTCTCGAAGAAGAAATGCCCACCGGCTCCAGCACTTAAGGCAAAAAATGCCCCGTCCCTGCCTCCGCTGGGGGAGTGGGGGAGGTGCTAGGCTGCGATCGCGCTTCTAAAATCGTTTGGGTAATGCTATTTTCGGCCCGCGTGTAGTGGTAAGTTTCTGGGGTTTTGAGGTGGTGGATCGTAAAGCGTTGCCCGGCCCGGGCCCAGAGGTCAGCATCTTCGCCATAGAGAATATCTTGAAAGCCCTTGAGGTCAAAAAAGACGTGACGCTTCCCGAAAAAGGTGGGAGCTACCGCGCAGTCTTTGAGGTTAATCAGCTTGTCGGGCTGATAATAGTCCACCACAAAAATATCATCGCCGGTATAGAGTCCACCTTGGACGAGATCCAGTTCTGGATGGGATTTGAGATAATCAAGGCGCGATTCGAGATGATTAGCGGCATAGGTGTCGTCGCTGTCTAGGAAGGTGAGATAGTCACCGAGGGAGGCTTGAATTCCGGCATTACGGGCGTAGGCTGCGCCGCGATTGTGGTGTTTGAGATAGCGAATCGTGGGGAATTTTTCCAGGTAGGGATTGATCACGTCAAAGGTGCGATCGCTGCTCCCATCATCCACAATGATTAATTCCCAATCCTGAAACGTCTGGGCAATCACACTCTCAATACATCGCGTCAGGTGTTCCGCTCGATTATAGGTGCAGATAATCACACTAATTTCCGGCTGAATATCAAAAAAAATAGCACTCATATTCATCTAATCCCTAAAATTCAAAACATTCTCAATCCTCACTCCCCAATCATCGTTTCTGTGCAATCACACAAAGATCTTCAAGGGGGCGATTGTGGGTGAACGGAATTTCCGTCCAGGGGTCGAGGAGATCAAGGCGCTTGAAATTTTTCAAACTATCCACTTGGTTAAATTGATAGGCTAGCCCCGCATAGTCATAGCACCACTTATGAACCTGGCCGGGAATTTCTGCCGGAGCATAGCCCGTTTGATGGGCATGGATCGAAAAAATAAAGCTGGCGGGGGCATCGTCCGGGACTCTGAGCTTGGCATAGTCGGAGAAGAATTTCATGTAGCGATAGCGGTTTAAATAGCCGCTGACATGGATGCGCAAATCGGGGACGGTCATTAATAAATATCCGTCGGGTTTTAGTAATTGGGCGCAAAAGTTGAGCAGGGTTACACCCTCTTCAACTCCAAAATGTTCAAAAACATGCTGCATTCGCACGAGATCGAATTGACCAAAATTATCAGGGTTGAGGCGGTCTAAATGGTCTAAGTCGGCATAGAAATACTGCTCAGAAAATTCAGCCGGAATCGTATCCGCAGGGAACATATTCAGACACATAAACCCTTCAGCAAACGAGTCAGGCGTGCCGCCAATATCGAGCCAACGGGTGCGCCCGGTTTGGAGGAGATGCTGTTTAAGTTGACTATTTCGACGCAGGCCACATTGTTGCAATGTGTTGAGCAGTTGATATTTGAGCCATGCGGCTTGTACGACCATGAAGGGTTTCCTGTGGGGTTTGAGTAAGGATGAGATGATGGAGCCTGGTTGACTGAACAAAATTAGCCAGATCCCGGAAAGCCCTCACCCTAGCCCTCTCCCTAGGGGAGAGGGAACTGGAAAAATGGATCGGCTCCCCTCGCCCTCTGGGAGAGGGGTTGGGGGTGAGGGCGATCAAGTCAGTCAACCAGCGATGGAGCAATGGGGCGAACTTTTTACGCCGATAACGATCGCAGCAAGGCCGATCGCATCACATCGACGGGGACGGGTTGACCGAGCCATTGTTGCAGGGCGATCGCGCCTTGTTGGACGAGCATTTCTGTGCCGTCGATGATTGTCGCGCCGTGGGCTTGGGCGAGGGTGAGGAATTGGGTGGGGCGGGGGGTATAGATCAAGTCGTAGGCGATCGCACCTGTGGGCAATTGGGTGATTAAGGCTGGATCAAGGGGCGATCGCTCCGTCTCCGGTTCCATGCCGACGGGGGTGGTGTTGATTAACAGTGTTGTGTGGGGGATTAGGGTGGGTAAGCTGTCCCAAGTGTAGACCTGCAAGTGATCCGCGAGGGGGGTGAGTTGCCAACTGGCATGGAACGCCGCCACTTTATCCGGATCGCGCCCGACGACGTGAATCGCGGGGCAGCCCAATTCAGCACAGCCCGCCACCACCGCCCGACAGGCTCCACCATTGCCGAGAATGACCGGCGTGACCTGTGACCAGTCCCGATTTAAGGCCTGCAACGGGGCGATAAACCCCGCCGCATCGGTATTTGTGCCGTGCCAGGCTTCGCCATCCCGCCAGACGGTATTCACTGCGCCGATCTGTTGGGCGACGGGGGTGATCGTTGCCAGGAGGGGGATGATCGTTTGTTTGTGGGGGAGGGTGACGCTGAAGCCCCGCAGGCCGATCGCGGCGAGGCCTGGGAGGGCGATCGCAAGATGATCGGGGGCGATGGGCAGGGGGAGATAGATCAGATTTTGACCCAGGGCAGCGATCGCCGCATTGTGCATCACGGGGGAGCGAGAATGCTCCACGGGATGACCAATGACACCGAGAAGCTGCGTTTTACCATTGAGATGCTGCATAGAAGTGGCGGGAAACTGTGTCATAATCCTTCAAGCAGCATTGTATTGTAGAAAACTTCATGACATCTAGTGCCTCATCGGAGCAGGTTGGTAATTCGCGGCGACTTCTGGTCACAGGGGGCGCAGGATTTATCGGTAGTAATTTTGTCTATCAGTGGAGTGAAACCTATCCAGAGGATCGAATTGTGGTCTTGGATGCGCTGACCTATGCCGGACATCGGCAGACCTTGGCTCCGTTGGATGAAAACCCTAATTTTCGGTTTGTGCAGGGGGATATCTGCGATCGCGCCCTCCTAGAAAAACTCCTCGTCGAGGAACAGATCGACACGATCGCCCATTTTGCCGCCGAATCCCATGTGGATCGCTCCATTCTGCAACCCGATACCTTCATTCACACCAACATCGTTGGCACATTTACCCTCCTCGACACCTTTCGCCACCATTGGCAACAGGCCCAAGGGGCGGGGGTAGACTGCGATCGCTGGCTCTTTCTCCATGTGTCCACCGATGAGGTCTACGGCAGTTTAGGCGATCGTGACCCTGCGTTTTCAGAAACCAGCCTCTATTCCCCCAACAGCCCCTACGCCGCCTCCAAAGCCGGCAGCGACCATCTGGTGCATTCCTATCACCACACCTACGGCCTGCCCACAGTAATCAGCAACTGCTCGAATAACTACGGCCCCTACCATTTCCCCGAAAAACTGATCCCCCTCACCTGCATCAACATCCTCTTGGGCAAACCAATTCCGGTCTACGGCGATGGTAAAAACGTGCGGGATTGGCTGTATGTGGAAGACCATTGCCGGGCCTTAGAAGTCTTAATTCGCAAAGGCAAGCGCGGTCAGCATTACAATATTGGCGGCAATAATGAAGTGCGCAATATTGAATTGGTGAATATTCTCTGTCAATTGATGGACGAACTCGCCCCCAATCTGCCCGTGCGCCCCTCCCGCGAGTTGATCACGATGGTGAGCGATCGCCCCGGCCACGATCGCCGCTATGCCGTCAACGCCCGCAAACTCTCAATCCAACTCGGCTGGAGTCCCACCACCTCCATCGAAGACGGACTGCGGCAAACCGTGCGCTGGTATCTCGACCATCCCCACTGGTGGCAGCCCTTGCTATCCTCGGACTACCAGCAGTTTTATCAGCAACTTTATGGCAACCCCGCCATCTCCTAGCCGGATTCCCCCTCAGTCAGATCGGCACTCAAAAGAGCCTCCGCCGCGCCTCGAATTCTGAACCCCTCGGCCTCAGTGAAATCGAAGCCGAGATGGGCTTTCGTGGCGTTTAACCTGGACTCCTCACAGCCATTTAACGCTTTAACGTCAAGCGATAGCGGTACAGCGTCACGGGGCGATCGCCCGCCTTAAAAGAGTCGGGATCGTAAAGAGATAGATTGCGGTGATTTGATCGGCTGTGATGCGATCGCGGGCCTCTTGTTGATAGGCCGTCGTCGCTACACCTGCGCCAAACTCGGTACGGTGCATTGCTTCAGGTCTAACCCCTGCTCAAAAATCTGATCAATGGGCAACATTTCCCCCGTTGCCGTCATAAATTTATGATCCGGCGTGGCGCGAATCGTGGAG
The DNA here is from genome assembly GCF_028330765.1 of Spirulina subsalsa CS-330. GTDB lineage: Bacteria > Cyanobacteriota > Cyanobacteriia > Cyanobacteriales > Spirulinaceae > Spirulina > Spirulina subsalsa_A. The sequence goes on from NZ_JAQMTY010000014.1 coordinate 8,411, forward strand.
CCATCTTCGAGGGTATATTCATACACCTGCCGTTGGCCGCGATCGTGCCATTGGGCGATCGCTTGGGTGTAAATAAAGCCATTGGCATCCACACTATACACCTGACAATTAATCCGCTCTTCGACAAGTTTACCAATCGGAACCGGCCCATATTCCACCGTTAAAACCAACGTGTCAGCGGTCAAACAATATTCCGCAAACTTCACCATCTGATCAAACAGATGATCAGCAATCTGTTGTTTTACCCCGTTTTTCGTCGCCCCATCAATGAATAATTCCCGATGTTTTTTCATTTCGGAAATTTTCTTTTTCCCCATCGCCCGCCGCAATAGATCCGCTTGTCCTAGGGAATACCCCGCCAAATCCTGCGCGGTTTTCATGATCTGTTCTTGATAAACTAAAATTCCGTAGGTTTCATTCAGGATCGTCTCAAGCAACGGGTGATCATATTTAATTTCTTCGCGGCCATGTTTGCGATCAATAAACATCGGAATCAAACCCGCATCCAACGGCCCCGGCCGATAGAGGGCCAAAATCGACGAAATATCTTCAATTCCCGACGGTTTCAAATCCCGGACAATCTGCCGCATCCCATCGGATTCCAATTGAAAAATTCCTTCTAAATTGCCATCTCGAAACAGTTGATGGGTTTTTTGAATATCAGGGGGGAGTTTTTTAACGGTTCCCTTGGCGAGGATTTGGAGGGCGTGACGTTCATCGAGGGGTAATTGATCGAGGTCAATGGTAACACCGCGATTTTTCTGGACGAGATCCGCTGCTTTTTGCAGGGTCGTGAGATTTTTCAAGCCCAAAAAGTCCATTTTCAGCAATCCCATATTTTCCAATTCTTCCATGGAAAATTGAGTGATCACCGCGCCATCATTGTTGCGTTGGAGAGGCACAATCTCATCAAGGGGTTGAGACGAAATCACCACCCCGGCAGCGTGAACCCCGAAGGTTTTGTTTGTGCCTTCGATCCGCATCGCCATATCAACCCAATGCTGAATGTGGGGGGTGCTGTCGTATAGATCCTTGAATTCCTTGCAGGGCGTATCGTCGGAGACCATCACCTTTAGTTTGGTGGGTTTACCCCGCGATACGGGGATCAGTTTGGTCATGCGATCGCTTTCGGCGTAGGGAATATCTAACACCCGCGCCACATCCTTCAACACCGCTTTGGAAGTCATGCGGTTAAAGGTGATAATTTGGGCAACGTTTTCTTTACCGTATTTTTCCGTTACATATTCAATCACCTTATCCCGATTTTCAATACAAAAATCGGTATCAATATCCGGCATGGACTTTCGTTCTGGATTGAGGAACCGTTCAAACAGTAAGCTGTGGTGAATCGGATCAATATTGGTGATTTTCAAACAATAGGCAACAAGAGAACCCGCCGCCGAACCCCGCCCCGGCCCAACAGGAATATGATTATCCCGCGCAAATTTGATATAGTCCCAAACGACGAGGAAATAGGTGGCGAATCCCATCCGCTGCATCATTTTCAGTTCATATTCCAAGCGTTCTTTATAGACAGCGGGCAACTCTGAACGGCTGCGGCAGGAGAGGCGATCGCACAGCCCTTGCCAGGTCACTGCTTCGAGATAACTATCGGCGGTATGCCCGGCGGGAATGGGATAGTCGGGAATGCGCGGTTCCCCCAGAATTTTGTAGGGCTGGACTTTTTCGGCAATTTCTACAGTGGTGGCGAGGGCTTGATCAATGATTTCATCGCTGAGGTGGTCGCGGAATAATTGCCGCATTTCATCGGCGGATTTAAGGTATTCCGTGCCGGAATAGCGGAGGCGTTTTTCTTCGGTGATGAGTTTACCCGTTTGGATACACAGGAGCGCGTCATGGGCTTCGACATCATTACAGGAAATGAAGTGGGAATCATTGGTGGCGACGATTTTAATTCCCAATTCTTGAGCAATTTTCACCATTTCCACATTCACAATCCGGTCTTCGGCAGATCCGTGATCTTGAATTTCTAAATAGTAATCATCCCCAAATAAATCTTGATACCATTTCGCGACATTGCGGGCTTCGTCGAGTTCATTTTTAAGGATGCGCTGGGGCACTTCTCCCCCTAAACAAGCACTGGTCACAATCAGCCCTTCGTGATATTGCTCTAGCAGTTCTTTGTTAATACAAGGTCGGGAGAAAATGCCTTTACCTTGCATGCCGTCGAGGTGGGAAATGGAAGTGAGTTTGACGAGGTTTTGATAGCCTTTTTTGTTTTTGGCAAGAACGACTTGATGAAAGCGTTTGTAGCGGGTTTTCTTGTCGGTAATGTCGCCATTGATGACGTACATTTCATTGCCGATGATCGGTTTAATGCCTTTGCTGCGGGCGGTTTTGAGGAGTTCGATCGCGCCATACATTACGCCATGGTCGGTCACGGCGATCGCAGGCATCCCCAATTCCACCGCTCGATTCACCAAAGCGGGAACTTGGGACGCGCCATCAAGCAGGCTGTAGTCGGTGTGGATGTGGAGGCCGATGAACATAGGGTCGGAGGAGAGGTGAGCGATCGCCCCAACGGGACGATGGTTGTAGTGTATCTCAGGGGGACGGGGGACGGGCGGCGATCGCTGGGGAATTTTCACCACATCTCGGCGATCGCACCCTAGGCGATGGACACGAGTACGCCCCCCACAATCACGAAAATCGCCCCCAGCACGAGTTTAATCACGTCCACATTCTGCCATTCCAGAAAGATGATCAATGCCAAAAAGACGGCGATCAGGGTGTTCAGGTTGTACAGCGGGACGAGTTTGGCGAGGGGGGTTTTGTATTGGATCAAGCCGAGGGCAACGAAGCCCGTGCCCAGACCCCAGAGGATGCCATAGAGGGAAGAGGATGCGATCGCGCCCCTCGACGGCAGCGCACCGGGCAAAACCCCCTGAAACACAACCCCCACCACGGACACCATCACGCCAATACAAATCAAATGCCCCCCAACGGACATCCCCGCGTTGGTGCTGACTTTCGCCAAAACCCCCGCCGCACCGTAACACAAGGCCGGAACAAGGCCGCCCACGAGCAGCCCCAAAACTTGAGGAGAAAGGGTCATAGCACCAGAAAATTGAAGAGTATTCGAGGGTTTATTATCGCGGATTTGCGATCGAAGATTGTGAGGGGAGGGTCGCTGAGGGTGCGATCGCATCAGGGGGGACAGGTTCGCCGCGCTCTTGCAGGACTTCGATGTGCAAATCAATGGCTTCTTTGATGTTGCTCAGTGCTTCGGCGCGGGTTTATCCCTGGCTGATGCAACTGGGCAAGCTGGGGACTTCGGCGATGAAGATTCCGTCTTCATCCGTGTAGAGCAGAACAGTGCGGGCGTTGATGATGGGGTTTGTCATGACTGTAATGGATGACGCTACGCTTCATTATCGCGGATCTGCTGGAGGAGGTTTTGGGTGAGGGGATGGTTGCTGAGGGTGCGATTGGCTCGGATGGCTCTAATCACACACGGCACAAAATTATTGAAAAATTTCTGGGTGTTGGGATGTTGTTCACCGAGACTCTGAACCGCGATCAGGATGGCCTGAAGATAGAAGGGTTCGGCTTGCTCGTATTTCCCTTGCACACAGTACAGTTCTGCCAAATTATTCAACGTCGTTGCCACTTCAGGATGGTCTTCTCCGAGCGATCTTCTCCTCATTTCCAGAGACTGAAGATAGAGGGATTCAGACTTCTCGTATTGCCCTTGCACATAGTAAAGTCCCGCCAGGTTATTCAACGTCGTCGCCACTTTGGGATGGTCTTCTCCGAGTGCTCTGCTCACAATTTCCAAAGCCTGAAGATAGAGGGGTTCAGCTTGCTCATATTTCCCTTGCACACAGTACAGTCCTGCCAGGTTATTTAACGTCGTCGCTACTTCAGTATGGTCTTTTTCGGGCATTCTTCTTTTCATTTCCAGAGCCTGAAGAAAGAGAGGTTCAGCTTGCTCGTATTTCCCTTGTACTCGATACAATTCTGCCAAGTTATTTAACGTTGTCGCCACTTCAGGATGGTCTTCTCCGAGTGCTCTGCTCACAATTTCCAGAGCCTGAAGATAGAGGGGTTCGGCTTGCTCGTATTTCCCTTGCACATAGTACAGTCCTGCCAGGTTATTCAACGTCGTCGCCACTTCAGGATGGTCTTCTCCGAGTGCTCTGCTCACAATTTCCAGAGCCTGAAGATAGAGGGGTTCGGCTTCTTCGTATTTTCCTTGCGTGTAGTTAAGTGCCGCTAGATTATTTAGTGTTGTTGCCCAAGCCACCCGATCGCGCCCTTGATGTTCTTGTAATCGAGCGGCTTTATTGTACCAAGCGATCGCTTCTGCCACAGAACCCTTATGAGTCGCTGCACCTGTACGCTTTGATTGTCGCGCGTAAGCTTCACCCATCTGAAAATAGAGCGTTGCTAAAATCGCATCATCTTGAGGATGATCGAGGGTTTCTCGCTGGGCGATCAGAGCTTGTAACTCTTCAATTGGTAACTCCCCAGCCTCGTCGGTTTCCTCGAAAAATGATATTGATTCCTGAGTATTTCTTAGTTGTAGGAGTGAAGGTTTTGGTAATGTCTGAAAGCGAAATACATCCTTACGCCACCCCCAAAAATCCGGTGCGTCTCGCCCCACTGCCGCCAATAATCGCGATGTAACCCACAACACAATCGGGCATTTAAACTCTCGCAAACTTTCCCGTGTCCATTGCAAATAGCCCAAAAACTGCGCCTGCTCTGACCGTTTCTCATTCCCCAAAATCAATGGCAACAACGCATCTGCCCCCAATACTGTGATCATTGCCCGCTCACCCATTTTCAACTGGAGATGTTGATTGAAAACGGTGTCTAATGCCTGCCGTAAACTAGGCTCTTTTTGGGAAAGACGAGCACGATAGGGTTTAATCGTAGGCGCTAACTCCACCTCATACCGCTGAATAATTGATTCTCGAAAGATTGCATCATCACACACCGCCAAAAAGAGACTTAAAACCCCATGACTCGCTGTGACCGTAACGATCAAGTCATCATAGGCATTTTCATTTTGGGCGTGAATTTTCTCCGGATCAACTAATAGCATGAATTAATCCCTTTCGTTTCAATAAATCCAACACAATCGGATGGATATCGTACCAAACCGCACTATTGCGATATTCTAAAATGTGTAGCCCATGGAGCAAGTCTAAAAACTCTTGACTTTTCGGATCATCGGGTGAAAAATTTACATAGGTTGTTTCTAAGATTTCATATTCTGCTTTGCCTAACGTAATCTCAAAATCTAACCGCAGATCATTGATTGCCTGCTCTAAAATCTCGGCTGTTATTGTTAGACTGTTCTGATCTGGCTGTCGTCGAATTTGCCGTAAACACATCCGGCAGCAACGATTTGAGATCCGAATCAGTTCCCGTAAAACCCCACCACTTTCTAACACCATTCTTCGGGCAATATCATCGGATAAGATCTCAGCCGGAATCCGTTTTCTCAAGACTTCGCAGAGGGTTGCGATCGCCCCTTCGCGATATTCAGGGGTATCGCTGCGTCGCTCTTCCCTGGCAATCAATTTAGAAACTGGCATCACCACGATTTGATCATCCGATTCTGTTTGTAATGAGGCGCGGAGGGAGATATTCCGGAGTGATGCGATTGGGATTGTGTAAATGATGCTAAAACCTGGTAAAAACAAGGCTTTGATGTGATCTTGGAAAATGGATTTTACGACAGAGAGATCTAATTTATCAAGATCATCAATAATCACTAAAATCGGCTTTTGGCTGACATTTTGAATCACGGCTGCGATCTCGTCTAGCTTCATGACAAGATCCGTAATATTACGCTCAAACTCTTGTTTGATTTCATTTCTGATCGTAGCTTCGGTTTTGAGCTTGCCCGCAATCAATTTAAATAAATCAAATCCCACTGAAGCTTCCGCATGGATGGGGGTTTCGATCTTGGTACGGGTGCGTTTAGCAAACCAGTTATGAAATGCATCTTTTGCAGCTTTGGGAATCTTGATTTGCGACTTTTCCGCCTCCAACATCAAATTAACAGCAATGGCAAACAAAATATTGATGTGATTCACATCGGACATTTCAATCGTTTCAGCGATGGAAAATACTGAAACAAAATAGTCTTCGTTTAGTTTCCGCCCCAACTCTGCCAAGAGTGTTGACTTCCCACACCCTCGATGTCCAGAAAAAATGATTTTCGCCGCCTGAGAAGCGTTATCTTCAATCAGTTGTGCCAATGCTGCCAACGGTTCAGCACCATATTCTACCCAAAAGCGATCAAGTTGCCCTTGTTCTACTAATGGCGTTAGGTCAGTATTTTGATAGGCAGTTTGGAAGGTTGCGAGTAGCGGATGCTCGGAAGCCATAGGCACTGAATCGTACAGAGAGGTCGTGATTCTTAGTGTATCTTGACATTCCCGAATTCTTAGAGCATGGTGCAGAAATTTCGCGGCACGAGATGAGTCTAAAACTCAAGATTAAAGGGAGGCAGCACCACGGGGGCCGATCGCCAGATGAAGCGATCGCACTCCCGATCCGATGCTAGGAGGTGGGGGAGACAGAAGAGAGCGATCGCGCTGTTGCGGGCCAATTCTGGATCAATGGCTGTGGTGGGGAGGAGAGTCGAGACGGTGGGAGAGAGCGATCGCGGCCCAATCGTGACCCCCGCCCCGATGACAATGCCCTGGCCCCCTGCGCCGCCCGTACCGCCTGCACCCCCAGCCCCACCGCCACCGCCCCCGACACCACGACCACCACCGCCACCACCGCCACCGGTTCCCCCAGTTCCCCCATCACCGCCCATTCCCGTAAGACTCACCGAGTCAGCAATAAGGCGCGTATTACCCACAAGCTGCAACCCTGCACCCCCGGCCCCACCATCCCCGCCGCGACCCCCGGCTCCACCACCGCCGCCACCGTTACCTGTAGCAATCCCACCATCGCCACCGCGACCTGTAGCGAGTCCATCAGCCCCATCTGCACCGCCGCCGGGATTGGCCGCCCCGCCGGTTCCGATGCCCGTGCCGCCGTCGCCGCCATCGCTGTTATTCGTGCCGCCGTTGCCGCCTGTGCCGAAACCGTTCCCCCCTTGACCGCCGTTGCCAAAGGAGTTTGCAGCGCCCCCGCCGCCGCCATAACCCAAGGCTCCGCCACCACCGCCGCCATTGACCACTGAGGATGCGCCACCGCCACCCGTGCCGCCCACGGCTCCGCTGTCGCCCGGATTCGCTGCGGCTGTGCCGGCTTGACCAATCCCACCGGCCCCGCCGATGCCACCGCCGCCCCCACCGCCGCCGCCGCGATAGTCCGCGCCAGTATTGAACCCCCCGGAGCCGTGACCGCCGCCCACGGCTCCCCCCGTGCCGCCGCCCCCCGGATTGGCATTGCTGCCGCCGACACCGTTGCCGCCTGCGCCGCCTCCTTGGCCGCCCAAGCCTCCGATGGGGATGTTGCTGCTGACGTTGCTGCCGCCGCCTGATCCACCGCCGCCGTTGCCGCCGTTGCCGCCGTTGCCGCCTGTGCCAAGGAGGGCGATCGCACCCCCATCAAGCACGCTGGCATTGATAAAAATGCCCGCACCGCCGTTGCCACCGTTGCCACCGGCTAACCCTGCTGCACCGCCTTGGTTATTTTTGCCACCTGTTGCGCCGTTGCCTTGGTGGGTTCCGGGGCTGCCGTTGCCGCCTGTGCCGGTGAGGGCGATCACGCCACTCGTGGTTAGGGTGCTGTGGTTGAGGGTGATGCCGTTGCCGCCGTTGGCTGTACCTGTGCCGGTGATCGCGATCGCGCCCGTGCCGCTGGTGAGGGTGGCGTTGTTGAGGATGACGGGGCCGGAGCCGGTGTTGTCGGCGTTGCCGTGGAGGGCGATCGCACCGTTGCGGGTGGTGATGTCTGCGTTGACGGTGATGCCGTTGTGGGCGAGGGCGGTGAGGCTGATGCCGGGGGTGGTGAGGGTCAGGGGGGCGTTGAAGGCGATCGCATTGGTGGCTTCGAGGCGGATCGGGCTGGTGGCGGCATTGATCACGGCAGCATCCAAGCGAGAGACGGCGGGAACATCGGCAAACAGGAGGCTTGGATTCGTGGTGTTGCCCCCCGTGGCGACGATTTCGATATCGATGGGGTCGAGGCGGAGGAGGCCCGCTGCACCGTTGGGGGCGAGGGTGTTCACCGTGCCGTGAAAGCCGAGATAGTCCGCCCCAGAAACTTCAACGTTGCCGCCGTTGCCGCCGGTGGAACTGCCTTGGGCGGCAATGTGTCCGGCGAAATGGGTCGCGTGATCTGCCCAGATTGCCACTGTGCCGCCGTCGCTGCCCCCTTGGCCGTTGGCCTGGAGGCGGCTGGTGGCGTTGATATGGGTGCGTTGGGCGGTGAAGCCGTGGCCGGAACCGTTGAAATCGCCCCCGATCCGAATCGCGCCGGGTTGCGCCCCGGATACATCCAGCTCAGCACCGAGCAGAGCAACGCGATCGCCCCACAGATTCACCGTACCCGCAGGCGCTTTCAACGTCCCCGTAATGATCGCATCGCCGCCCTGCATGGGGATGCCAGCGAGGGGGCCGGTTAAATGGGCCGGGAGATCCACCGGGCGCAGGGTGGTGAGGCTTTGGGGCGTGATCTGCGTCAGTTCCAACGAAAGGAGGGAGCCGGGACGGGAGAGGCGGATCAATGCACCGGGACGGGGGGCGGCGAGGGTGATATGGGCGGCGTGGAGGGTTCCGGTATTGAGGATCAGGGGGGCGATCGCCCCCAGTTCGTCCGGTACGTTTAAGGTTGCCGCGTTGACGATAAACCCCTGGTTATCGGGGTTAAACTGCCAGCCCGTCGGCTCGCCGCTGAGAGTGGCGTAGTCGTTCGTGCCCAAGGCATGAAACACCCCATCGGCAAACTCCAGGCGATCGCTCGTCGCCAGGTAAAAACTCCCCGGCACATCCAACCCCGCCCCCGCCCCCATCACCCAACCCGCCGGATTGATCAGATACAGATTCGCCCCACTCCCCGACAGTTGGATCAACCCCTCAATCACCGAAACATTCCCCCCCACCACCCGCCCCAACACATTCGCTAGACCGGGCTGGGTGAGAAACTGGGCAATTTCCGCCGGGTTTAAGCCAAAGTCTTGAAAACTATGGAAGAGGTTCGCGCCGCTGACTTGGCCGCCTGTGATGCGGTAGGTGTGGCCGTCGTGGTGAATCACTGTGCCCGTGCCGTCGGGGGCTGGGGTGATCGATTGAGCCTGCGCGGGCAGGGCGCGATCGCACAACATCAAACTGAAACCCAAGGCAATCGACCAACGTAACATCGTCAGCATCTCCAGTAGACAATCCCTGATTTCACGCTCCCAACCGGCGGGAACGTTCCCCACAGCATAGGTTAAATTGCAATGGTTAAGACCGCTTTAAACGAGTGGCGATCGCGAAATTTTCCGCAATTCGTGACATTTCCCCCATCACCCTGCAACGCGGCAACACCCGTTGACCCAATCAGGGAACATTGTCACCCCAATCATTCCCAAGGGTGCAAGTATCCCGCTCGTGCCGGGCAAGGTTGCAACTGCCCACAATTCCGGCCGTGATAGTCTAAATTGAGCAAGTTGACAATCCCCTGCCTAAAGGCGAGGAGATTCTTCATTCACAGACTCAACTTGCTTAGGCAGGATTTCTCCAGCAAAAGTAGAGGTCAAATCTCCTGAAGCGTTCGGATCTAAGATCCGAGTTCCCGTATGCCCTACGGTACTCAAGGCTAATTGCAGGATATTGATCGCAGCATTCCAGTCCCTATCCAACACGAATCCACACTGACAACTGTGGGTACGAGTGGATAGGGATTTTTTTACGATTGCACCACAATCAGAGCATTCTTGACTGGTATATGCTGGATTGACGGCAACCGTCACCTTGCCAAACTTAGTCCCGAAATACTCTAACCATTTCCTGAATTGATACCAACCTGCATCATTAATCGACTTGGCGAGACAGTGGTTCTTGACCAAGTTCTTGACCCTCAAATCTTCGTAGGCGACCAAATCGTTAGATTGGATGACGGAACGCGCTAATCCCTTAGCGTGTTCTTCTCGTTGCCTACTTATTTTGAGGTGGACTCGTCCGAGTCGATTAATGGCTTTCTTGCGGTTGGCAGAGCCTTTCTTTTGGCGAGAAACCTGCTTGTGTCTGGACTTTAACCGTTTCTCGCCCTTTCGGTAAAATCGAGGATTGGATTCTGTGTTGCCGTTGGAGTCTGTATAAAACTCCTTGAGTCCCACATCCAACCCAATCGCCTTACCTGTCGGCTGACTGTTAATCTTGACTTCAACATCAAGACAAAACTGGCAATAATAGCCGTCAGCACGACGCATTAAGCGAACTCGCTTGATGCTTTCGACAGGGTAGAATGCTAAGTCCCATGTTCCCACTAGTTTCAGTCTGCCAATATTGTTTTTATCGGTCAACGAAATATGCTTGGGATCATGGAGCTTCCATCCACTGGTCTTGTACTCAACCGAGCGACAATTCTTCTTGAATCTGGGATAGCCTTTCTTCCCTGGAATCGCTTTCCTGCAATTATCGAAGAATCGAGCAATTGCTGACCATGCCCGCTCTGCGGCAGATTGTCGTGCTTGGGAATTGAGCTTGTTGGCAAAGGGGAATTCCTGGGCTAATACCCGACAGTGCTTATTGAGGTCATATTTATTGACCCCTTGATTGTCCATCCAGTATCGTAAGCATTTGTTACGAACAAATTGTGCTGTCCGTATTGCTTCGTCAATAGCTTGGTATTGAGCAGGTTTTCCTTTGACTTTGAACTCAAGAACGTACATGGTTAGTTTCTTGCTATGCACGTTACCGTAGCATAAAGTCGCCCTGGAAGGGCGAGGTCTTAATACCCAGGTTATATTGATAACAAACGACCGCAACGGCTTGAGAGGTGGGGAATGACTGGAAAAAAACGGAGTTGGCTCCAGCAGTGGCGACGGGTGAAGCGTCAGGTGCGATCGCGCCTCCATTATTTGTTATTTTTGCTGTTGTGTAGCCTCCTGTTGTCGGGATGTGTGCGTTATGACGTGGGCGTGAACGTGGTGGGGCAATATCAGGGCACGATTACCCAACATATTCAACTCGGCGAACAACTCACCAACTTTAGCCAGCGTGAAGTACAGGACTGGCTCAAAACCCTCGAACAGCGAGCCAAAGCCCTCCACGGCAAGGCCAAACGCAACTCTGATACCGACCTGGAACTCACGATCCCCTTCAGCAACGGCGCAGACTTGCACCGCAAGTTTAACCAGTTTTTCAACCCCACCCAGCAGACCCCTGAACAACGGGCCACCGACCCATCACAAGATATTGTCGAACTCTCTGCGGGTCTTGGTTTTACCCAAAGTAATTTCCTCTTGGTGGAGCGCGATCGCCTTCGTTTAGAAGTGGATTTGCGCAGTTTGGGCAGCTTGAATGGTGATACGGCGTTTTTGTTGAATGCCAATTCCCTGCTCAATCTGCAATTCAGCCTCACAACCCCCTGGGGAGCACGAGCGATCGCCGCCGATGCCAGCCTCGTGCAACGCCTCGGCCCCCAAACCATTTGGCAACTGCAACCGGGTCAACTGAACTACATCGAAGCCGTGTTTTGGGTTCCGAGTTTCCTCGGCTTAGGAACGGTGCTTATCATCGCCCTCGTGGTGGCCGGCAGTTGGCTGAAACAGCGCTTTTTTACCCCGGCAATGCCCCCAGCGCCGACGGTGGCGGATTAGTTTGGGAGAGTGGAGGCGCGATCGCGTCAGCATCGCTCTAAAATTGGTTTAACGTTATGGGAAGCCCTGCTTCTGCCTGAATCATGAACCTGCGGTCGTTGAAATTTCTGTCGAGTTTGCGTAAAGACAATCGTCAATTTGCTGTCATTGGCCTAGGGCGATTTGGGCGAGCGGTGGCGGCTTCGCTCTATGGCATGGGCTACGAGGTACTCGGCACCGATATTGACGAACGATTAGTCGCCTCTGCTCTTAACGAACAAATCGCCACCCATACAGTACGTCTCGATTCCACAGAACCGACAGCCCTAAAGGAGGCAGGAATTTATGAATTTGATACGGTGGTAGTAGCGATCGGTAACTATGTCCAAGAAAGCATTATTACCACCCTCAATGTTAAAGAAGGCGGCGTTTCCCATGTGGTCGCCAAAGCCTCCTCCCAAATTCACGGCAAACTCCTCGAACGGGTGGGAGCCGATCAGGTGGTGTTTCCAGAGTACGAAGCAGGGTGCAGCCTCGCCTATACCCTCACCAAACCTGCCATTCTCGATCGCTTCGACCTCGACCCCCACCACAGCATCGTTGAAGTCCTCGTCCCCGAAGAATTCGACGGCAAAACGATCGCAGAAATCCAACTGCGCGGCCATTACGGTCTCACCCTCTTAGCCGTCGCCGAAGATGACGACACCTTCGAGATCAATCCTCTCCCTAATGTGCGCCTCCGCAAGGGAACAGCGATGGTAGTTTTAGGCTCAAATAAAGACCTCAAAAAACTCCCCATTTAACCACAAATTTCGGCGATCGGTCATTTCCAAAACCCGCCAAGAACTGAAGTTCTTGGCTCATAGCGAAAACCCGTTAAAACGGGTTCGGATTGAGTAGGCGATCGCCTACTTTCGCGATGAGCCAGGGATTGAAATCCCTGGCGGTGTGGGACGATCAATGGGGTGCATCCCACTTTTGCAGATTCATATTGCTCGCCAGGTAGAACCCTCATCCCCAGCCCTTCTCCCGCAGGAGAAGGGAGTCAAAAGCCCTCTCCTGCGGGAGAGGGTTGGGTGAGGGGTTGCACAACTGGGATGCACC
>NZ_JAQMTY010000183.1 GCF_028330765.1 Spirulina subsalsa CS-330
CCCCAACCCCGCCAAAGCAAACACCCACATCGTCGCATCCACCTCCACCATCACCCCCGGCAATTGGGCCTGGAGCCACTGGGTCAACAACGCCGCTGCCCGCGGCCCGATCGCCTCGATTCGTCCCCCCCAATAGCCCACCTGGGAGCCGGCGATCGCCCCCAGCATCGCCCCGATCCACTGCTCTAAACTCTGGCGCAACGCTGCCCCCACCGGCTCCAGCACCCGGATCTGAAACCGTCGCCAATCCCGCCGCCATTGCTGCCACTGCGCCCGCCATTGCTGCCGCCAGGGGGACGGGTGGAGGCGTTTTAACTGCCGTTGTACCTGGGCGAGGGACGGGGGGCGATCGGCAGGATTGGGGGCGATCATGCGGGTGAGCAACTGCGCCACCGGGGGAGAAATAGGCCAGCGGGGCGACCATTGGAGCGTCCCTTGGGGGGTTTCGGGCCAGGCTTCGGGGGGTTGGCCCGTGAGGAGATGGAGCAGGGTACGCCCCAAGGCATAGATATCAGCGCGGGGATCGACCGCTGCCCCGACTACTTGTTCCGGGGGACTGTAGCCCGTGGAAAAAAGGCGCGTCGAAGCCGTGGCCGCCCCCACCTGTTTCGCGCCGCCGAAGTCAATGATCACCAGTTGCCCGGTTTCGGCGCGGATCATCAGATTGGAGGGTTTGAGGTCGCGGTGAATGATCTGGCGGTGATGGAGAAGGCGCAGGATGCGGACGGCTTGGCGACACCAATCGAGGACGAGGGGTTCGGGGCAGCCTTCGGGGTATTGGTCAAGGAGGAGGGCTTCGAGGGTCTGGCCGTTGATTTTTTCCATCACCAAACCGTACAGGGTGAGGTCGGGGGTGGGAATTTCAAAGAAGCCGTCGGCATCGACGCGGGGAATGCCACGATGGGAGAGACTGCGCAGAACGATCGCTTCTTGGGTGAAGAGGTCGAGGGCTTTGGGGGCGGGGTTGGTGAGGACTTTTAGGACTTGTTCGATCTGGCGTTGGGTGTCCCAAACGGTGTAGATCGTGGCGAACCCACCCGCGCCTAGGCGTTGATGGGGGATGAAGCGATCGCGCAATTGCAAGCTCGTGCCACACCGTTGACAAAACCGGTGCTGGCTGGGTTGGGGAAAGGGCGCAGGACAGGCGGGATTAATGCAATGGCGCGGGGTTGAGGACATCGGGGAACATTAATCATCCTGGGCGAGGGTGTGCAAGGCTTCCCCCGTCACCCGACAGATCCGCCAATCCGGTAACACCGTCGCGCCCATCCGTTCGTAAAAAGCGATCGCCGGCTGATTCCAATCCAACACCGACCATTCCACCCGACCATAGCCCCGTTCCACCGCCACCTGACCCAAATGCCGCAGCAAGGCTTTCCCCACACCCCGGCCGCGATAGTCCGGCAAGACAAACAGATCCTCTAAATACAACCCCGGCCGCGTTAAAAACGTCGAATAGTTGCGAAAAAACAGGGCAAACCCCGCCACAATCCCTTCCCATTCCGCTAACACCACCTCTGCACAGGGATGGAGCCCAAACAGATGGGTTTCCAAATCGGCAGCCGTCCCCGTGACGGCGTGGCTCAGTTTTTCATAGTCGGCTAAGGCTCGGATCAGTTGAAAAATGGTCGGAACATCGGCAGGAGTAGCGGGGCGGAGGTAAAGGGTCATCATCCCAAAGGGTGGCGTAAAGAATAGCGGTCAACGTTCCATTATCGGGCCATCAGGATTTCATCAGCCGTTGGAACCAGACCAATTTTCCGGCGTAGGGGGGATAGCGGAGGGCGGGATCGAGCCAAGTGCCTCGGTTGAGGACGCTTTTTTGATGGGAAAAGGTGTCAAAGGAATATTTGCCGTGATAGGCTCCGATGCCGCTGTCGCCCACGCCGCCGAAGGGGAGTTCTGGCGAGCCGAGGTGCATGATCGTGTCGTTGAGACAAACGCCGCCGGAGGAGGTGCGGGTTAAGACTTGCTCTTGGGTGGCGCGATCGCGGCTGAACAGATAAAGGGCGAGGGGTTTCGGGCGGGCGTTGATTTGAGCGATCGCATCTTCCAAGCTGTCATAGGTCAAGATCGGCAAAATCGGGCCAAAAATTTCCTCCGCCATGATCGGATCATCCCAGGTCACCCCGTCTAAAATCGTCGGGGCAATGTAGCGAGTCTCACGATCCGATGTGCCGCCATGGACAACCTTGGCCGGATCGATCAAGTCCACCAACCGCTGCCAGTGGCGATCGCTAATCATCCGGCAATAGTCCGGACTCTGGGCCGGATCTTCCCCGTAGGAGGTCACGATCGCCCGTTTCAGCGCGGCGATTAACTCCGCCTTGATCGCCGTCGGCACCAGGAGATAATCCGGCGCAACACAAATTTGGCCGCCGTTGATAAATTTCCCCCAGGCAATCCGCCGCGCCGCCACCTCTAGCGGCGTATCCGCCGTCACAATACAGGGGCTTTTCCCCCCCAGTTCCAGGGTGACGGGGGTGAGGTGTTGCGCGGCCGCCGTCA
Source organism: Spirulina subsalsa CS-330 (assembly GCF_028330765.1). Taxonomy (GTDB): domain Bacteria; phylum Cyanobacteriota; class Cyanobacteriia; order Cyanobacteriales; family Spirulinaceae; genus Spirulina; species Spirulina subsalsa_A. The sequence goes on from NZ_JAQMTY010000183.1 coordinate 2,509, forward strand.
TGATGATCTGGCCGATTTTCGTACCGCCAGTGAAGAAAATATGGTCAAACTTGTGTTGGAGTAAATCTTGGGTGATCTCTTTATCGCCTTCAACGGCGGTGATGTAGTGGGGGGGGAAGGTGGCGGCGATCAGGTCGGCGATCAGGCGGGAGGTGTGGGGGGCGAGTTCCGAGGGTTTAAGAATAGCGGTATTCCCGGCGGCGATCGCGCCAATCAGAGGTGCGATCGCCAACTGAAACGGATAATTCCACGGGCCAATAATCAACACCGTCCCCAAGGGTTCCGGGCGAATCTCCCCCCGCGCCGGGAACAGCATCACCCCCGTCTTGACCCGCTGCGGCCGCATCCAACGCTTCAGACGCTTCAGCGTGTAGCGAATCTCTTCGATGCCATAGGTCACTTCGGTCACCGTCGCCTCAAAGGCCGGTTTATGCAAATCCTGATGCAACGCCGCGCAAATCTCCGCTTCCCGGCTCTGAATCGCGTCCAGGAGGGCGGTTAATTGCCGCGCCCGGAATTCATAGGAGAGGGTGGCTCCGGTTTTAAAAAACTGGCGTTGGGCCTCGATCAGGGGCAGCGTGGCTTGGGTCGTTAGCATAGTGGGGATTCGTCAGAACTCAGAACGATAGGTGGCCCGCAGCCGAGCGGCTCCGCTGGGACTGTTTTGCCGGCCATTTTAACCAATTTCCCCTGGGTTTCTCGTCGCCCATCTTCCACTAGAGCACCGCATCAGCGACTTTGCCCGATTTCAGCCCCGGTTGTTGACCGCTGGCGCTGGGATTGGCCGTTACGCTTGTTCATGAAACCCTGAGCCATCACTGTCGCCACGATCCCAATGGTGTGTTGAAAAAAGCACCATTCTTGATGCAGTAACAGCGCAGCATTTTCTTTTTTTTAGATTTTCTTAGTTTTTAAGCTCTCGTTTTTGTGATAGTAAATTCCCATTCCGTCAGATTAATGATTGTTTCCTCGGGTCTGACACCCAGTTTCGACAGGGAATCACAGAGATTCCAGGACAGAATTCGCCCCGGACTCCGAGGAATTTTGCAGCGGATTTTGCGGGTCAGAAATTAATACACAGTCTATGACCTTACAAAACTAAATATTATGCAAAAGAACTATACAATACAGCTTCTGTGACTTAATATTTCCCCTAGAATGTATTGAAAGCGTTATTTAAAAAACGTCCCCAGCATCCCCCAGCATGATTCATTCTTGTCCACCCTTTACAAAATCAACTGACATAGTCGTTGCTGCACTGCGAGGTTGGACTGTACTCATTGGTGTGACAGTATTCGTAGGATTATTAATCCCCAACCTGAGTCTGATTAACGAATACCTTGTCGTGTTTACCATGATCCCCGGTAGCTTTTTTCTGATCTTGGGTCTCTTTTCCTGGGTAAGATCACGCAGTCACACCATCTCAGAATTGACCGCAGTACCGGAACGAATGGCCTTGCCAGACCTGCTGACGCTGTTTGATCAGTCTCAGGATCTGTGGGCTAGTGTCACCAAAACAGGCGATTTTGATTATTTAAATGAGGCTTGGGCGCGTCAGTTTGGCCATCCTTTGAGCACCTTAGGACAACGATCGCTCCTCACCCTCAGCGACCCCGAAACGCAGCCGATCATCCTGAACACGCTCCAAGGGTTCCGACGGGGTGACGCGATCGCCCCCTTTAAAACCCGTCATACCCACGCCGACGGTCATCACTTTTGGCTCCAGTGGCATCCGGTGCGCACCGCTACCCCAAAGCAACTGTGGTTGCGGGTGGAGGATGTCACGCCGGCCCCCCCGACGGTGGAAAGTTTGATGTTAAAGGCATTGCCGGATTTAATTCTGCGCTGTCAGGAGGATGGCACGATTGTGGCCGCCTATCCGGCTCAGGATCAGATCGCCCGATCGCTCGATTCATGGGTGGGACAGTTGATCCAGCAGGTTTTACCGGCGGCGGATGTGAGCCTACTGCTCACCCTGACTCTGAGCACGCAAACGGTGCAACACCTCACCTATCAAGCTCCCCAGGCGGGACAACTGCGCGATTATGAAGCCCGCTTTAGTGCGGTGAATGGCCAGGAGGTGGTGGTGGTGGTGCGAGATGTGACGGCCTATACGGCTTCGTTGCGCGATCGCGACCAAACCTATTACCAACTCCATGCCCGGTTGCGGCAACAGGCGATCGTGGCCAAGCTGGGGCAAGCGGCGATCGCAGCGGAGGATCTTGACCACCTCATGAATCAAGCGGTTCACCTCGCCACCCAAACCCTAGGGGTTACATTTGGCTATGTCTTAGAACAGGTGGAGAGTCAGCAGGCCTTTTTACTCCGGGCGGGGCGGGGCTGGCAGCGCGAAGCCGGTCAAACCGTGATGAGCGGCGGACGGCACTCCTACGCTGGCTACACCCTAGCGGTGAATCAGCCGGTGATCATCACAGCCATGCAGACGGAAACGCGCTTTGACATCACGCCCCTGTTGCAGGAGCATCAGATTCAGGCGGGGGTGAATGTGGTGATTGCGGGGCCGAGGGCCCAGCAGGCGTTTGGGGTGTTTGGGGTGCATACGGATCAGCCCCGTTCGTTTACGGAACACGATACGCATTTTTTGCAGGCGATCGCCCATGTCTTATCAACCGCGATCGCCCGTCAACAGGCTGACGAACGCCTCCGGTTAATGGATCGCGCCATCTCGGCCAGCCATAACGGGGTGATTCTCACCAACGCCACCCAACCCGGCAACCCAGTTACCTACGTCAACCCCGCCTTTGAGCGGATGACCGGCTACCAGGCGACGGAAATCCTAGGGCGGAACTGCTCCCTTCTCCAAGGCCTCGACACCCAACCCGAAGCCGTGCAGACCATCCGCACTGCCATCTCCCAGCGACGGGATTGCCATGTGACGCTGCGGAACTATCGCAAGGATGGAACCCCGTTTTGGAATCAACTCTTTATTTCACCGGTCTTTAACGACCAAGGCGAGGCAACCCACTTCGTCGGGATTCAAAATGATGTCACCCAACGCTACCAAGCCGAACTCGCACTCCAGGCCAGCGAAGCCCAATATCGCCGCATTGTGGAAACCGCCGCCGAAGGGATTTGGATTCTCGATGAATTGAACATTACGAGCTTTGTGAATACCCAGATGGCCGAGATGTTGGGCTATACCCCAGAAGAAATGCTCGGTCGGTCGTTTTTTGACTTCATGGATGCCGACAGTCGCACCGCTGCCCAACAGCAGTTCACCGCCCAGCACCAGAGCACCGTAGAAAGCCACGATTTTCGGTTTAAGCGGCGGAATGGTACGGATTTTTGGGCGTTGATTTCCAGTAGTCCCCTGGTGAATGAAGTCGGGGATTATCTGGGGGCGTTGGGGATGGTGACGGATATTACCGATCGCAAACAGGCGGAAACCCAACTGGCCCACGTTGCGTTTTACGACACCTTGACGGATCTGCCGAATCGCACCTATTTTTGCGATCGCCTCCAGGACTCGATCAACACCTACCAGGCAAGCCCGACTCAACCCTTTGCGATCCTGTTTCTGGATCTCGACGGCTTCAAGATGGTGAATGACAGTCTCGGCCATACGGTGGGGGATCATCTCCTTGTGGCGATCGCCCATCGCCTCCAGCATTGCCTAGATGCGTCCCATCTCTTAGCGCGTTTAGGGGGCGATGAATTCACGATTTTAATCCCCCAGATTGGCCATGAATCGGACGTGGTTGCGATCGCCCAACGCATCCATGACCTCTTTCTGCAACCCTTCACCATCGACCACCACACCATCTTCTCCAACACCAGCATCGGCATCGCCCTCAGCCATCCCCACTATCACCACCCCGAAGAACTGCTCCGCGATGCCGACACCGCCATGTATCAAGCCAAGGCCAACGGCAAAGGCCACTACGCCCTGTTTAACCATGCCATGCACAACGCCGCCGTCGAACGGCTCCAACTCGAAACCGATCTCCGCCTCGCCATCGAACACAATCAATTCACCCTCGCCTACCAACCCATCGTCTGCCTCAAGAGCGGTAAACTGATCGGCTTTGAAGCCCTCCTCCGCTGGCATCACCCCGAACGCGGCCTGATCTCCCCCGACCAATTCATTCCCGTCGCCGAGGAAACCCGCCTGATTCTGGACATTGGTGCATGGGTCATGGCCGAAGCCTGTCACCAACTGCGCCGCTGGCAAGACCGCTGGGGTGCTGACCTCGACATCACCATCAACATCAACCTTTCCGCTAAACAATTCACCCAGCCCAATCTCCTCCAACAAATCGACACCCTCCTCGCACAGACCCAAATCAACCCCCACCGCCTCAAGCTCGAAATTACCGAAGGGGCGATCATGGCAGATCCCAACGCAGCCCAAACCACCTTCCAAGCCCTCAAAGCACGGGGCATTCACCTCAGCATCGATGATTTTGGCACGGGCTATTCGTCCCTCAGTTATCTGCACCATTTTCCCCTCGACACCCTCAAAATTGACCGTTCCTTTATCCAACCGATCCGCCACCCCGGCGAAGCGTCCGAAATCGTCAAAACGATCATGACCTTAGCCCATAATTTGGGCATGACCGTCGTTGCGGAAGGGGTGGAAACGGTGGCCCAATTGACCTATTTAAAGGCCCTCGGCTGTGAATACGGTCAAGGCTATTTCTGGTCTCGCCCTCTCCCGGCTGCCCTGGCGGGGGCGATGTTGCAACAGGTTTTGTTCTGTACCGCCTCCTCTTGTGAGGGCTGAACCGCCCCGGCTCAGGGGTGAGGGTCAACAATACCCCCAGTGGCGGCGCTGGTTTGGGCATCGGCGCGGATCAGGCGGCCATCTTCCATTTCGACGATGCGATCGGCTACATCTAAAATGCGGTTGTCGTGGGTGACGAGGAGGATGGTGCAGCCCTGTTCCTTGGCGAGGCGTTGCATTAGGGTGACGACATCGCGGCCGGATTGGCGATCGAGGGCGGCGGTGGGTTCGTCGGCGAGGAGGAGTTTGGGCTGACTGACGAGGGCGCGGGCGATCGCCACTCGTTGGCGTTGACCGCCGGAGAGGTTGGCGGGGTAGTAGTCGATGCGATCGCCCAATCCCACCGCATCGAGGGCATGGGCGGCGCGATCGTGCATCTCTGCAATGGAATATTGCGGGTGTAACTCTAACCCCATGCGCACATTTTGCCGGGCGGTGAGGCTGCCGTGGAGGTTGTGGGCTTGGAAAATATAACCGATGTGGCGACGCACATCGACCTGTTGCCGATTCGTCGCGCCACAGAGTTCAAGGCCGAGAAACTTCAAACTCCCCCCTTGCACCGATCGCAATGCCCCCATCAGGGTTAACAGTGTGGTTTTGCCGGAACCGGACGGGCCGGTCATAATCACGATTTCCCCGGCTTGGATCGTGAGGTGGATATCATATAACACTTGTTTGCGGAGGTCGCCGCTGCCGAAATGGTGGCTGAGGTGGGCGATCGCAATTACGGGTTGATTTTGAAAAGTCTGGGTCATGGGTGATTCACCGTTAAAACATATCGGCAGGATCAGCGGCTTGGAGGCGACGGGTAGCGATCGCGCCTGACATCAAACACATCACCAAGGTTAGCCCAAACACCACCACCGCCCGATGCACCGTCATGGCGATCGGGAGCGCCGTCGCATTGGCCGCCAAATGATACAGGCCAATGGGCAAGACAAACCCCGGCAAAAACCCCAACACCGCCAAAATCACCGCCTCTTCAAAAATCACCCCCAACAAATAGACGTGACGATAGCCCATCGCCTTAAAGGTGGCGTATTCCTGAAGATGGGCGTTCACATCCGTTGATAACACCTGATAGACAATCACCACCCCGACAATAAACGCCATCGCCGTCCCCATCGTGAAGATGAACCCGATCGGGCTTTCCCGTTGCCAATAGTTCTGTTCAGCGGCGATAAATTCTGCCTGAGTCAGCACCTTGACATCATTGGGCAACAGGGTACGGAGTTGGGCGGCGATCGCATCGGAATCGGCTCCCGGTTCGAGTTGCAACAGACCGAGGCTAATGCTGCCCACATTGCGCCGGGGAAAGATTTGTAAAAAGGTTTGATCGCTGGCCATTAACATCCCATCTGTCCCAAAAGATGCGCCTAAGCTAAACAGACCGGTGATCGTCAGGGTGCGCCCTTCGGCTTCGGTGGTGACGATTTGGCCGCTGTCTACGGCAGCTAAGACCTCACCATATTGACCCCGCGATCGCCGATCAAACATCACATGATCCGGCAGTTTTAACCCATCCTGCTGCACGTTTAAATCCGGCAACGCAAACGCCCGATCATCCGGGTCAAACCCCACCAATTGAATCAATGTATCTTGACGGGTTTGGGGATTTTTCCAAGTTAAAATGCTGGAATAGAGGGGAATACCATTACGCACGCCGGGCACATCGAGGGCTTGATAGATGCGACGGCGGCTAAAGGTGGAAAGGTTTTGGGTGTTTTTCGCTTTGGGGCTGACGAGAATCACATCGGCGTTAAAACTGCGGGCGATGCGGGTGTTGCTGTCAAAGAGGGAGGCTTGGAAGCCGAGTTGCATGAACATCAGCACGTCGGCGAAGGCAATGCCCGCAAGGGCGACGAGGAGGCGGCTGGGTTCGTGGCTGAGTTGGAGCCAACCGAGCCAGGTGCGGCGGCGGAGGGTTTTGAGCATGGGGGGTTACAGGGTTGGCTTGAACGGGTTTGAACGAGGGGAGCGAGCTAGAAGCTCGCACTACGGGATCAATCCGGTAAGCATTTAATCCCCCAAGGCAATTTCAATTTCTACTTGGAGGTTGGTCAAATGGTGAGCGCGATCGCTCGCGTCGGGGTCGAGGTGGATCGTCACTTCCACGACGCGGGCATCGATGTTGCTGCTGGGGTCGGTGTTGACCACCTCTTGCTGTTGGACTTTCGCGCCAATTTGGGCGACGGTTCCGGTGAGGGGTTCCCTGAGGGCGGCGCTGGTGATCGTGGCGGTTTGGCCGGGGGCGATCGCTTGAATGTCGCTTTGGTAAATTTCCGCGATCGCTACCATCTGCGCCGTTTGCCCCAGTTCAATAATCCCGTCGGGGCTGATCACCTCGCCGCCCTGGGTATAGACATCCAACACCACACCGTCACGGGGCGATCGCACATAAAGCTGCTCAAGGTTCGCCTGGGCTTGCTGCACGGCGGCCTGAGCTTGGGCAACTTGGGCCTGGGCCGCCTGCACATCAACGGTGCGCACCTCGGCCAGTTGCTCCAAGGTGGCGGCGGCGGCTTGGAGTTCTGGGGCTTGGGTGGTTTGGAGGCGGGTGAGTTCGGCGCGGGCGGTTTCTAAGCGGCGTTGGGCGGTGTCGCGGGCCAGTTGTTTTTGGTCGTGGTCGAGGGCGGAGATGGCTCCCTCTTGATAGAGGGAATCGTAGCGGCGAAATTCTGCGATCGCGTTCTCTAATTCCGCTGCCCGTTCAGCGACGACGGCCTGCTGGGCTTCGAGTTGGGCGGCGCGATTCGCGTTGATCCGTGCCATTTCGGCCCGTTGGGCCGCGATCGCCCCCGGTTTCGCCCCCGCCTGCACTTGGTTGAGTTGGGCGATCGCAATCTGTACCCGGCTTTGGGCTTCGACGACGGCGGCTTCGAGGCGATCGCGCCCATCGAGAACGGCGATCACTTGGCCCGCAGAGACGCGATCGCCCAGGCCCACCCGCAATGCTGCGATCCGCTGCTCTTGGCTCGCGGTGGACGCTTGGACTTGAATCGCCTCCCCTTGGGGTTCTAAACGCCCCAACGCCGTCACCGTCTCCCGTTCCACCGCCTGAATCGGCGACGCGGCGGGCACATCCGCCACGGATTGCTGTTGCCAATACAGCCCCCCCGCCGTCAGACCGAGGAGGGCTAACCCAAGGCCAGTCCAGCGTCGCCAGGGTTTGGAGGTGGGGGGAGGGAGGGGGAGAGAAGACATGGTAAATCGGGGTGAATGGCCGTGATCTTAAAATCAAGGACTAAACTAAACTGTTTAGTTTAGTTCCTGCTATTAAACTAAACAGTTTAGTATGGAGTTGTCAAGCTCAATTTCTGCCGCCCATGCCTGTTGATTCTGGTCGCTCTTCCAATTCCACTGATAAACGTGATGTGATCCTCGATGGGGCGATCGCAGAATTCCTCAAACGGGGCTATGCAGCGGCAAGCATGGATCGCGTCGCCACAGCGGCCAGCGTCTCCAAAGCCACGGTCTACAACCATTTTCAAAGCAAAGATCAATTGTTTGTAGCCATCATTGAACGCTTGGTGCGCAGTAAATTTGCGGGTATTTTTGAACCGGAACAGGTGGCCAAAATGGTCAACGAACCGCCTCAGTTGTTCCTGCGCACTTTGGCCACCACGATGCTCAACGTCCCCGCCAAAGACCCCGAATATCTCGGCCTAATGCGCACCGTGATCGCCGAATCGGAACGTTTCCCCGAACTCGCCCAAACCTTCCTGCGGGAATTACCCGCCGTCGCCCTCGCCTCCCTCACCTACTACTTCACCCATTGCCCCCATTTAGATGTGCCCGACCCCGAAGCCACGGCCCGCATTTTCGTCGGTGCGATCGCTCATTTCATCATCATCCAACACCTCCTCCCCGGTGCTGAAATTATCCCCCTCGACCCCGCCCGCCTCGTGGATACCCTCGTCACCCTGATCACCACACCCCAGCCCTAACATCACCCGCCCAAAATAGATCAGGTAAACTATACGAAGTGATCACCAAACACAGTGGAGCGATCCCGATGGTTGCAGCCGTTGACCCGAAACAAGCCCTCTCTCTCGATCAGTTTCTGGCCCAGCCAGAAACTAAACCCGCCCGTGAATATGTTGCTGGAATTGTCACCCCTAAACCCATGCCCAAAGGAAAACATAGCACCTTACAATTTGAGCTTGCGTCGGCCATTAACCAACGGGCTAAGTCTCAAAAAATCGCCTACGCACTGCCGGAACTGCGCTGTACCTTTGCCGATCGCTCGATTGTGCCAGATATTGCGGTGTTGCGGTGGGAGAATTTACCCCGCGATCAGGATGGCGAAATCAGCGATCGCATTGAACGCCATCCCGATTGGATCATTGAAATTTTGTCGCCGGATCAAGGGTCGACGTTGGTGATGGAAAAAATCCTGTTTTGTCTTCAGCAGGGGACAGAGTTGGGCTGGCTGATTGATCCCCAAGCCAAAGCGGTGATGGTTTTTCAATCGGGCTTACCCAAGGTGCATTTAGTCGATCCCGAAGAACCGATGGAACCTGAACCATTAGCCCTGTTATCGGGTTTAGACGATTGGCAATTATTCGCCTCTGATATTTTCAACTGGCTCAAGGTTTAGACGTTCACGAACGATTCCCAAGACCAAGATTAGCTCTTTAAAATCATCGGGTTGATTCCGCCGCTTGCACCATTGGATGCCGCTCAATGACCTGATCCACGATGCGGTATTCTTGCGCTTCCGTGGCACTCATGTAATAGTCACGCTCCGTATCGCGGCGGATTTTTGCGATCGGTTGTCCGGTATGAACTGCTAGTAAACGATTGAGTAAATCCATCAGATATCTGGATTCTCGCGCTCCAATTTCAAGATCTTCTGGATTGCCGATCGCAAAGCCAAAGGGTTGATGAATCATGATCCGGGCATGGGGAAATGCAAACCGTTTGCCGGGTGTCCCCGCAGCGAGTAAGAACGCAGCCATGGATGCAGAAAATCCCATACTGACGGTCACAATATCCGCTTGAACTGACTGCATTGCGTCATAAATTGCCAGACCCGCGTAGACCGAGCCTCCCGGAGAATTAATGTAGAGATAAATATCTTTCTCTGGATTTTCTCCATCTAATTCAAGGAGTCGAGAAATAACTAAATCAGCCGTTCCATCGCTAATGCCACCACTTAAAAAAATCACTCTGTCTGTGATTGACTCTTCATCCTCTACCTCGTCACAGGATTCATCGTCATCAGACTGAGCGGTGATCGGGGAAGAGGTGAAGGGCGATCGCTCGGTCGAAGGATTGATGCTCGTTTTTCCATCACTGGGTGTATTGATTAATAGACTCAGGGCAATGCTGAAACTCGCGATTAAAGGTAATTGTTTCCCCATGCTCAAAGATGCTCCATACTGCTATCTAGCTATTATAAAATGTTTCTTGGAGCGAAATTTGCTCATGGGTTACGAGGGAAACGTGATCCAAGCTTAAAACTCTCTGATGTTGGGATCAGAGAGTTTTAATGGGGATGATGTCAACCTGGATTATGCCGCTAATTGCTCAAGGCGGGCATCGAGTTCGCCGCTGGCTTCGAGGTCATGGAGATCATCACAGCCGCCGATGTGCTCGTTATTGATGAAAATTTGCGGCAGGGAGCGGCGGCCGTTGGCCCGGTCGGACATTTGATCACGGGCGATCGCATCCCCATCAATGCAATATTCGGTGTATTCGACACCTTTGCGATTGAGCAGGCGCAGGGCGCGGATGCAGAAGGGGCAAGTGCTCCAGGTGTAGATTTCAACGTTGGCAGACATGGCTAGATGGGAAGTGTGTGAACAAATGTTACAAGTTACTGCGATTTTAACGAATTTTGGCCCCCCTTCCTAGGCGAGGACGGCGGCGATCGCCCGTTCAAACGCCGTGCCTGCCTCCTCTATTTCCTCCGCAGAAATGATCAACGGCGGCACAAAGCGCACCACCTTCGGCCCCGCCGGAACGAGGAGTAACCCCTGATCTATCGCGGCTTTGACGAGGTCAATTGAGGTGATTTCATGCTCGGCGTTTAATTCAATCCCGTTGATCAACCCCCAGCCGCGCACCTCCACGAAGAGATCGGGGTGTTGATTGGTGATGGCGCGGAGGGTTTTGCGCAGTTGTTCGCCACGGGCTTGGGCGTTTTGGAGCAAGCCTTCAGCACTGATGGTTTCTGCCACGGCGAGGCCAGCGGCGCAGGCGAAGGGGTTGCCGCCGAAGGTGCTGGCGTGGTTACCGGGGCCGAAGCGATCGCAACTGTGCTTACACATCATCGCGCCGATGGGAATGCCCCCGGCTAACCCTTTCGCACTGGTGAAGATATCCGGTTCAATCCCCAGATTCTCGTAGCCCCAGAGTTTACCGGTGCGGCCCATACCCACCTGCACTTCATCCAGAATCAAGAGCAAGCCGTTATCATCACAAATTTTGCGCACCCGCAGGAAATATTCTAAATCCCCCGGCCGCACGCCCCCTTCCCCTTGCAACGGTTCGAGCATAATCGCCCCGACGCGGCGGTTGCCTTCGTCAATATCGCCGATCGCATGTTCTAACGCTTCAATATTGTTGTAGGGCACATATTCAAACCCTGGCAGGAGGGGATCAAAGCCTTTTTGGTATTTTTCTTGACCGGTGGCGGTGACCGTGGCGATCGTGCGGCCATGGAAACTGGCTTTAGCCGTCAGAATCACCGGATATTGAATATCTTGCACATCGTGGGCGTATTTCCGCGCCAGCTTAATCGCGGCTTCGTTCGCTTCTGCGCCAGAATTGCAGAAGAAGACGCGATCGGCGCAGGAATTATCCACAATCCATTGCGCGAGTTGGCCTTGCTCCCGGATATAGTACAGATTGGACACATGATGGAGCTTTTGGATTTGCTGCGTCACTGCTTTGACCAGGGCCGGATGGGCGTGGCCGAGGGTGCAAGTGGCGATGCCTGCGACACAATCTAGATAAGCCTTACCATCGGTATCCCACACCCGACAGCCCTCGCCCCGATCAAGCGTAATGGGAAATCGACCGTAGGTGGTCATCACCACCTGATCAAACTGTTCAGGACTGAAGGCAGAGGGTTCCGTGCTGATGGGGATTGGGGCTTGGAGGAGGGTTTCTGAACTCACAAGGATACTCCTGAATGATCACAAACATGGCTTCTTTATAAGAATGGTAGTCCGAAAATTCGTCCTTGCATGAACACCGAGCAAAACTATCAACGTCTCAAGACACAATTACTCGTCGGAATTGCGGGCCTGGGGGGGATTTTCCTGCTGGGAACGGTGTGGTATGCCATGGTGGAGGGCTGGTCTTGGACGGATGCGGCCTATATGACGATGATCACCCTGTCAACGGTGGGGTTTTCGGAGATTGAACCCTTGGGGCAGGAGTCGCGTTTGTTCACGATCGCGCTCATTTTCCTTGGGGTGCTGAATATTGGCTATATTGTCAATCGCTTTACGGAAGCCGTCATTCAGGGCTATTTTCAAGACAGACTCCGCCAACGCCAACGACAACGCTTGATCGAAACACTTCACGACCATTACATTCTCTGCGGCTATGGGCGCACAGGGCATCAGATTGCGCTGGAATTTGCCGCTGAACAGATTCCCTTTGTGATTGTGGATTTGCAACCGGAGGCGATCGCCGAAGCCCAGGCCGATGGCCATATGGCGATGCAGGGGGATGCAACCCTGGATGATTGCTTGATTACGGCGGGGATTGAGCGGGCGTTATGTTTGGTGGCGGCGTTGCAGTCCGATGCGGAAAATCTCTACACGGTGCTGTCGGCGAAGACGTTGAATCCAAATCTGAGGGCGATCGCCCGTGCCAACACGGAAGAGGCGGTGAAAAAACTGCGGCGGGCCGGGGCGGATGCGGTGGTGTCCCCCTACGTGACGGGCGGGCGACGCTTGGCGGCGGCGGCCCTGCGGCCGCGGGTGATGGATTTCGTCGATGGGATCATTACGGGGACGAATCGCTCGTTTTATCTAGATGAATTTCTCCTCGACCCCAACCAATGCCCCTGTGTGGGAAAAACCCTGAGCGAGACAAATCTACGGGGCCAAACCGGGGCGCTCGTGTTGGCCATTCGCCGCGCTGATGGGACGCTCCTCGGTGGCCCCATGGGGGACACCTATCTCCACGCCAATGATTTGTTGATCTGTATGGGCACATCGGAGCAATTGCGGCAACTGTCGCGCCTGTTGGCGGTGTCGCGGCCTTACTGGTTGAAGTGAGGGCGATCGCTAGCTACGTTAGCCCTCATCCCCCAACCCCTTCTCCTGCCGGGCGAAGGGGAGCCGGATTCAAAGTCCCTCGCCCGGCGGGAGAGGGATTTAGGGTGAGGGTCTTGGCGACAAGAGATCGAAGTTAATCAGTGCCGTCTGAACAGGATGAACGCCACACCAATCGAGCTGATCGCAGGTCTCACGGTTAAATTATCTGAAGTCAGCTTAAGATAGATGACAAATCATGATGATTTGAGCCTGAACTTTGGTTGATAGTAACCCCGTCCAAACCATTCCCCGCTACGAGTTGCGTCAGCTAGTGCGATCGCAGCTCCAAATGCTCTTAGAACAAGGGAATTTGCAAGGCGCGAAGGCCCTCCTGGTGCCGGTGCAGCCCGTGGACATTGCCGAAGCGATCGAAGGGTTGCCCGAATCCATGCAGGTGATTGCCTTTCGGCTCCTGTCCAAAGATGAAGCGATCGAAGTTTACGAATATTTAGATTCCTCGATTCAACAGGCCCTGATCCAAGAATTTAAACGCCAAGAAGTGATCGACATCGTGGATCACATGTCCCCCGACGATCGCGCCCGCCTTTTTGATGAACTCCCCGCCAAAGTTGTGCGCCAACTCCTCGCCGAACTCAGCCCCAAGGAACGCCAAGCCACCGCCCTCCTCTTGGGCTACGAAGAAGACACCGCCGGGCGGATCATGACCCCCGAATACATTTCCCTCAAAGAAAACCTCACCGTTACCCAAACCCTCGATCGCATCCGCACCCTCGCCAACGCCTCCGAACTAATCTATTACCTCTACGTCACCGACAGTTCCCGCCGCCTGACGGGGATTGTCTCCCTGCGGGACTTGGTGATCTCCTCACCGGAGAAAACCCTGGGGGACATTATGACCCGCGATGTGGTCAGCATGACCACGGAAATGGATCAAGAAGAAGTGGCGCGACTGATCCAACGCTACGACCTCCTCGCCTTGCCGGTGGTGGATAAAGAGCAGCGGCTCGTGGGGGTGGTGACGGTGGATGATGTGATCGACATCCTCGAACGGGAAGCCACGGAAGATATCTATGCGATCGGGGGGGTGCAGGCCGAGGGGGACAATTATTTTCAGACGAATTTAATCACCGTGGCGCGGCGGCGGGTGTTTTGGCTGTTGGTGTTGTTGGGGACGAATACGGTGACGGGGTTGATTATTCAAACCCAAGGGGCGGCCTTGGAGGTGACGGGGCAAGCGATCGCGATCGCCGCCTTCATTCCCCTCCTCACCGGCACGGGCGGCAACATCGGCGCACAATCGTCCACCGTCGTCATCCGGGGCCTCAACACCGACGAACTGCGGGCCCTCGGCCCCTTACAGGTGATTCTCCGGGAAGCCATGGCCGGATTATTGTTAGGGGCATCCTTAGGCACCTTAGCCACCCTCTGGGCCCATTTTCTGATGGGGAAAACCTTGGCCGTTGCCGGCGCAGTGGGCAGTAGTTTAGTGGTGATTTCCCTGCTGGCCTCGGTGTCGGGGTCTGCCTTACCGTTTCTCTTTCGCTCCCTCAAGCTCGACCCTGCCCTGATGTCGGCCCCCTTCATCACCACAGCAGTTGATGTCTTGGGGGTATTGATTTACTTTAATATTGCGCGTTGGATTTTGATGGGTTAGCGTTCGGGGTAACGCTTCCGTCAGGCCATGTCATCCCCTCGTCTTCTGTTATGGCCGAGTCTGAATCTCTTCTACTCATGCTTTGATTGCAGCTAAACTATGGACTCCTTCGCTATCCACTATCACGAACGCACCAAATACAATCCGGAAACCATTACCCAACGCAGTAAACGCATCAATTTCGCCAATCAACCGTCTCCCTTCAAAGACTACAAAGTCGGGCAACGCTATGACCTCAAACCCTACCTCAAAGGCTCGGTTCCGGACAGGGCTGATCCCGATGGGGCGGTGTGGTGGCGGTTGTCGCAATTGCTCTTTCGTAGCTATGGGATTACGGCGAAAATGGTGACCTTGGTGGGGCCGCCGTTGTATTTGCGATCGGCTCCGTCGGCGGGGGGACTCTATCCGGCGGAGGTGTATCTACTCTCGAAGGGAACGCCCCAACTCCCGGCGGGTTTGTATAACTATCAATCGAGCGATCATTCGTTGATTCGTTTTTGGGATCAACAGGTGTGGCCGGAGTTGCAGCGGGTGTGTTTTGAGCATCCGGCGTTGGCGGTGACGGACTATGCGATCGTCACGTCGGCGATTTTTTATCGGTCGGCCTGGCGTTATGAAGACCGGGCCTATCGTCGCATTTTCCTCGATACGGGGCATCTGTTGGGCAATTTAGAATTGGCGGGAGCGTTGACGGGCTTTCGTCCTTACCTGATTACGGGGTTTCAAGACCAGGCGATTAATGAGTTGATGTATTTTGATGGGGCGTTGGAGGGGGTGTTGACGGTGGTGCCGCTGGTGGATGAGCGCGATCGCCCGTCCCTCGTTGCCTCCCCCTTTGTGGCCCTGCCCTCCCCCATTCACGACAGCTATGCCCCGGTTGATGATGGCGAACTGCTCTACTACCTCCACCGCGCCACGATCATCCACACCCAAGCCGACCCCGATCCGGAAGTGGTGACCAATCCGGACGACAAGTATAATTTTCCCTTCTGTTTAAAAATCAGCACGGCCACTGTGCCGATTGATTTTGGCCCCCAGTTGCAGGGCCTCGCCCATGCCATGAGCAAACGCCGCTCGACGCGCACCTACACCGGGGCGGATCTCACCCTCGAAGAACTGCGATCGCTCCTCCATTTCACCTATCAACCCCAGGACTACGCCGCCCAAGGCCTCGACCCCAACCCGGACTATTGCGATCGCAATTTGCTCGAAACCTTCGTGGTCGTCTCTGGGGTAAATGGTCTCGATGCCGGCTGCTATTACTACGCCCCCAAAGCCCAAGAATTGCGCCAAATTCGCTTTAAAAACTTCCGCCGCGAGTTGCATTTTCTCTGCCTTGGGCAAGACCTGGGGCGCGATGCTGGGGCGGTGGTGTTTCATACCGTAGACTTGAAGCGAGCGGTGCAAAAATACGGCGATCGCGCCTATCGCTATCTTCATCTCGACGCGGGCCACCTGGGGCAGCGGTTGAATCTGGCGGCGATCGCCCTCGATCTGGGGGTCAGCGGCATCGGTGGCTTTTTTGATGACCAAGTGAACGATGTTCTCGGTATCCCCCTCGAAGAAGCCGTCGTCTACATCACCACCCTCGGCCGTCCCCGCTCCCGCGATCAATAACCGCCCATGCTTGCCAACCTCACCAAACTCACCTATCTCCTCCGCGAAACCTGGGCCGGATTGCAGCGGGGCGGCTGGATGAACGGCGCAGCGATTAGCACCGTGACGGTGTTGCTCTTTCTCTTTGGCCTCTGTTTGCAAACCTCCTGGCAACTGGATGCCCTCTTTGACCATTTCGGGACGCAATTGGAAGTGTCGGTGTACCTAGAACCGGAGATGGCGGGGGCGGAACTCCTGCCGACCGTGGAAACCCTGCCGACGGTGGACGCGGTGCGGTTGGTGACCAAAGAAGAGGCGTGGGATTCTCTGCTGACGGAATTGGGGGTGAGCGATCGCACCCTCGCCACCCAACAACTCGAAGGCAATCCCCTCGTGGATGAATTGAAAGTCACGGTGATCAATCCCACCGTAATCCCCGCTGTGGTGCAGCATTTGCAGGGGTTAGAGGGAGTGGATCGGGCGGTCTACATCAACGAAGCCACCGAACGATTTCGGCAAATTCAGCGGGGCTTAAATTGGGTCAGCATCACGATTACGGTGGTTTTATCGTTAACTGCGATCGCCGTGATCACCACCACCCTCAACCTGATCGCCCTCGCCCGTCAGAATGAACTCGAAATCATGCAACTCGTCGGCGCAACCAAGGCCTGGATTCTGCTGCCTTTCGTGTTGCATGGGATCTTTTTTGGAGCCGTCGGAGGTGCGATCGCGCTGCTCCTGATCACCCTACTCCGCACCCTCCTCCAAGAAATCCTCATGACCCAAACCGGCTTCCTCCGCTTCCTCGCCGACGGCTTCACGATCAGCGCCGTTCAGCACAGCCTCCTCTCCCTCGTCGTCCTCAGCCTCGGCATCTCCATCGGCACCGCCGGCAGTCTCTTCGCCATCCGCCGAGTCTCCTTCCGTTGACCCCCGCCTTGCGATGGGTTCGGCGCGATCGTATCCCCGCCAACACTCAGTAGTCTAACGGTGAAGTTGTGCGGCGTTCGCC
>NZ_JAQMTY010000184.1 GCF_028330765.1 Spirulina subsalsa CS-330
ACTTGGGTGCGTTGGCTTCTCGATTTTAACACAAAACTGAATTCAGTCGTCTCCCGTTGGTCGGTTTATTTGTTGGCAAAAATTCATCTCACCGCTAACCTAACGGTGTAGCGGGAGTCCTCTTTTTGCATTTAAGATAGAGGCTGATCAGGCGAATATCCCCAAAGCTGATCGCGTAGTATTTTCGGCCGCCGGGACTGGTTTGGGGGAGGGTAAACAGTGCTTCGTAGGTGTCGCTGTTGTAGCTGTGGGCTTTGAGCCAAGCGTCTTGGAGTTGGGGGTCAAGGGCGGTTTCGGTGGCGGGAGGGGGAAAGAATTCGGCGGCTTGGGGGCGGGGGAAAGGGTCGTTATATTGGTCGTTGAGCGATCGCACCATGGAAAACCGCCCCATCACTTCATGATTGCCCAGGGCGGGGAACAGGGGCGCGTTTTGAATAATCGGGCTGCCGGTGTAGGTGACGGTGCTGCCGTTCGTTTGCTCAATTACACTGTGGGCGCGGCCTTGGAGGCAGGGAAAAAAGGCGTTGCCGTTGATGCTGTCGAACCATTCCGAGGCGCGATCGGGAATGTTGACTAGATCGCCCGCCAGAAAAACGGCATCCACGGGCCCAACGGTGGCGGTGACCTGTTGAAGATTCGCCGCTGTCATGGATTTGAGTTGATGGTCAGAGGTGAGGAGAATTTTGAGGGCTGTGCCGGGCTTGGGAGCGGCGGCGAGGGTGTAGCGATCGCTTTTGATCTCCAGACCATCTTCGCGCTGACTGTGAACAAAGTAGGGAACGGCTTGGCCGGGGGTTAGCCCAGTGATCAGCGCCTCATGTCGCCACACAGGGCGGAAGGTGGGGCGCGGTGGGGGGTTGATCAGGGGAGAGTCGGCATCTTCTCGGAGGCGGCTGAGGCGTTGGGTGGTGGCCGTTTGGTGGTGTTGGAAGCGATCGCCATACCACACCTGATGATCAGACCCTAGAAACTCGGTTAACCAGACCACCCGGACTGAATCCGGGGTAGGCAGTTGTAAAAAAGGATCAGTCAGCAATTGGGACGAATTCACAGCCACAGAAAGGGGTAACGACAGACGAACAACAGCGAGAAAGAGCACTACCACCCAGAGGAGGAGCAGCCCAATCAGCAAAAAGACATTGTTAGACGGGCGCGATCGCACAACTACCACCATCCAAATCCTCAATCACTCTCAGACGCTCATTCCCTCAACGATTCGCCGCACTCCGCACCTTCGTTAATACCCAATCAAACATATCCAACACCGGATCAAGGGCATCTTCATCCGGCAACGTCGAAAGTTGAAAATTCGGTAACCGCCGCTCTAACGGATTCGTCGGTAAAGCCAGCCCGATCGCACTCAAACGATTGCGCAGTTCATGCCATTCCGCCTCTTGATTAAACGGAGGTGTAGCCGCGTATAATTCCGACGCGATTTGCAGCGTGCCATTAATCCCCACCGCAAACAGTTCCCCTAAGGGCGAGGCAAAGGTCAGCCGGGCCGCAAAGCCACCATAGGCATCCCCCGTCCCCCATTGAATATACAGATCATCCGCATGGGAGCCAATCCAATCGTAGAGTTCCCGCACCAACGCCATTTCATCCTCCCCATATCGAGCCGCATACTCGCCCAAAAATGAGGCTTTATCCCATTGACGACGCTCGCGGGTGGTGCTTGCTTTTTTCTGTTGAGCTTCGGCGGTTTGGCCGATGATTTTGGATACCAGGGTTTTTAAACCGTTCTCCGGGCTAATGTATTGTTTAATTTCCACCGCCAACACTTCAGCCGGGTCCATCTGCTTGTTGAGAAACTCCACCACCCGCTGCATCGCCGGAGGAATGTGATCCGCCACAAACACCAGCCGGATTTTACCCGCCTGGAGGTTAGTTTTCACCTGCTGCCAAAACTTTTCTTCATCAGCATTTTCCCCCAGAAAATCTTCAAAAACCTGCTCCGGATCGCGGTTTTGGCGGCGACAATTCCCTTCAAACTGATCCAAGATTGACTCAACGGGCCAATAGGCCACCGCATTGGCGGCATAGTCCAACATTTGCCCGATGATTTCGCGGCGGGGGCGGCGCTCGCCTTCGTGCTGGACTTCTACCAAGGTCGGAATGGCCTGATAGTCCAGAAACAGATGATTGAGTGACCACCGTTCGACCCCCATGTCATCGGTGGGAATCGTGCCGGTGCGCTTAATCAATAACCATTGCGAGCTGAAGTGATGATTCGCCTGATCCACCCCCAATAGATTGGGATATTGCTCCAGGAGTTCTTGCAGCAAGGCTTCTGAATCGTAGGGTTTTTCTTCCATGGCAACCAATTGGTTGTCTCCTTGAATGAGATAGATCCCGCCGCTCATGGTGTTTGTCCGTAAATAGCTAAAAAATGTCGGTCTGAAAACGTATTATCCAAGGAATTTGATGGTATTCCTGGGGATGAAATGGGGCTGAAATCGGGAGTATCCGACTGTAATGGCCACATTAGGGCTATTCTATGCGGTTCCATGTGCCAGTAAACACTTTTTCGGCGGGCCCGGTCATGGAGAGGTGGTGATTTTCGGGATGCCATTGGATGCGAAGGTTGCCGCCGGGGAGTTCGACGGTGGCGGTGCGATCGCATTTCTGGTTCAGCACCCCTGCCACCACGGCCGCACAGGCTCCCGTCCCACAGGCCAGGGTGATCCCCGCGCCTCGTTCCCAGACGCGCATTTTGATGTAATCCGGCGCGACCACTTCGATAAATTCGGTGTTGGTGCGTTGGGGAAAGACGGGGTGATGTTCAAACTGGGGGCCGATCTCCCTGAGGGGGATGGCGGCCACATCATCCACGAAGGTGATGCAGTGGGGGTTGCCCATGCTGACGCAGGTGACGATCCAATCTTGCCCGGCGACGGTGAGGGGTTGGGCGATCGCTTTTCCCGCCGTCTCGCCTAATTGGGTGGGAATGTCCGCCGCAAGGAGACGCGGTTCGCCCATATCTACGGTCACTTGGCCATCGGGTTGCAACTCTGGGCAAATTAACCCCGCCAAGGTGTGAATGCGGTAGGTTTTCGTTGCTTGGGGTGCGAGTCCTTCCAGGTCAGCGATAAACCGGGCCAGGCAACGAATCCCGTTACCACACATTTCTGGCTCGGAACCGTCGGAGTTTAAGATCCGCATTGTGTAGTCGGTGTTGTCTTGACCGGGTAGGACAAAAATGACACCATCGGCCCCGATGCCAAAATGACGATCGCACAATGCGATCGCCGCCGCCGGTGTCATCGTCAACGTCGGACTGTGGCGATGGTCGATTAAGATGAAATCATTGCCAAGACCATGATATTTTGTAAACTCAATTGCCATAGGAATCCTTCTAACTGTTTCCGGGCTAGCCCTTAGATTATTGTAATTATGGCTGAATTTGAAACTGGGTTTCCCAGCGTTCGTCAACTTCAACAATGGACGGCTGACAAGCAGACGATTGAAGTCAAGGTTGTGACGGGAGATACGATCACCGGATCAATTCTCTGGCAGGATGTGCATTGCCTCTGCCTGACGGAATCTAGTGGTCAGCAGATCGTGATTTGGCGGCAGGCGATCGCCTATCATCGGGCGTTAGCCACATCATAACCGGAGCCATTAACACCACAGTCGCCCCTCTACCGTGGGCTGATTGTATGATTCTACAATGCAGCATTGAGTCCATTAAATTACCGGATTGATCGCGTCCCACCATGCTGAATTCCCGTCTTTCTGTTCCTGCCCTCACCGCCAGCCTTTGGACGAGTTTGCTCACCTGGGTGGCCCCAGCCCTTGCCCTTGAGGTACAAGTTAACCCCACCCAACCCAAACTGGGCGAAACGGTCTCGATTGTTGTGGCAGTGGATAACCCCGACCAGCCGCCTCAAATCACCATCGGGGGCCAAGCCTTACCCGCCTTTCCCCTGGGGGGCGATCGCTACCGCGCCTTTTTCCCCACCTCCCCCCTCGATCGCCCCGGACAGCGCACCCTCCAAATCCAAGGCGACGGTGAAACCCGCACCGTTCCCCTCCAACTCCAAAACCGTTCCTTTCCCACCCAACGCCTGTGGCTACGCGGTGGCGGCAATGGCGCAACCCAATACGAACTCGATCGCGTCGCTGCCTTTAAAGCGATCGTCTCCCCCGAAAAACATTGGAACGCCCGCACTCCCTTCACCCGCCCCACGAGCGGCCGCGTCTCCACCATCTTCGGCGTGCGGCGTTACTACAACGGCGAATTCGCCCAAGACTACTACCATCGTGGCGTAGACTACGCCGCCAGCACCGGCACGCCCGTCGTCGCTCCCGCCCCTGGCTACATCCGCCTCGTCGATCGCGAAGCCAATGGTTTCCGGATTCACGGCAACACCGTCGGCATTGATCATGGTCAAGGAGTGCTCAGTATTATGATTCACCTCCACAGCATCAGCGTGCGCGAAGGGGACTTTGTCCAAGCCGGCCAAACCATTGGCACGGTCGGAAGCACCGGAGCCTCAACGGGCCCTCATCTCCATTGGGGACTCTACGTCAATGGAATCGCTGTTGATCCCGTTCCGTGGCGATATGACGGGTTAGAGTAGAGAGACTAAGTTAAACGATTCCGTGACTGTCTTCACGACCCCCCCAACCCGAATGTTGTCCCTCTTTGGTGACAGGTTTGGGAAACCCCAAAAAGCCCCCCCATCCGCCGGTAATACGCAGCATAGATTAACGTTATGAGTATAGAACGAATTGTAGAACAAGCCCTATCCGATGGCTATCTGACCCCGACCATGGAGGCAGAAGTAGGCCGCATTTGTGATACGGCTTCGGAGTTGTCCATTGAAGAATACATGGCGCTTGATCGTCTAATGGGCGCGTTATTAACCGGGGAAGTCGTCGCTGTACCCCGCAAACAGTTCATCAACGTAATGGAAGAATTAGTCTTAAGTGAATCCATTAGTCGGGTCGCAGAACTCGATGCGAGTATTGATCCGCCCCTGGATGTGGGGGATATTGCTGCCTACGCTCTGAATCGTTTGCCGCCGCTCTATGCCACCACGGAAGAAGGGGCGACCTATCAGCGGCGGAAAGCCAAAGAAGAGCTTTACGGTTTGATTCGGGAACAGATTAACGAGGCGATTTCCCAGAATCTTCAAGTTCCTGATCCGAATCCCGATCGCCAAGCCTTCAAAAATGGTGATGTCTTGCAGCAGGTCACGAGTTTGCTGCAATCCCACGCCCGTCAATACGAATCGACTTCGCCGAACTAAACGGCTGGTCTCATTAATTTCCCGTAATCCATACTCTGGGGTGATTCAGTCGTTTGGCGGAACTTTGGGCAGGGTTGAGGGGAACATTCCTGAATCCGGTGGGTCTATGAGGAGGGAAGGGTAAGATGTTACTTCTCCCCAAGATCCATGAGTCAATCCATTTCTGCAACATGGTCAGCCCCTGAGGCTTATTCATCCTCAGCATCGGTGTCGCTTAACAAACTTCCTAACTATGATCTGATTACGCTGTGTCAGCGTGGATCGAAGCCGGATCGGGCAGCCTTTTCGGAGTTGCTGCGCCGCTACCAACCCCATGTGGAACGGATTTTGTATCATTTGGCTCCGGACTGGCAAGACCGGGCGGATTTGGTTCAAGAGGTGTGGATTCGGGTTTACCGTAATATTGGTCGCCTGAAGGAGCCGAGCAAGTTTAAGGGCTGGCTGGGGCGGATTGCGACTAACCTGTTCTATGATGAGTTGCGCAAGCGGAAGCGGAATGCACCGCCGTTGTCTCTCGATGCTCCCCGTCGTTTTGATGATGGAGAGATGAATTGGGAAATTGCCTGTGATGCCCCCCAACCGGATGACCAGTTGGCGACGCGGGAGTTTTACGAGAAGCTCCAGTTGGCGATCGCAGACCTGCCCGATGCCTTTCGGACAACTATCGTGCTCCGGGAAATTCAAGGCTTACCCTACGAAGAGATCGCAGCAATGACGGGGGTTTCCCTCGGCACTGTGAAATCTCGCATTGCGCGGGCGCGGTTGAAGTTACAAGATGAATTAACACCGTATCTCACGGATGATTAACTATTTTGGGTGCTCTTCTCGCGATCGCCTGTTAATCGGGATAAAATGTACACCAAGCTATCAGGGATTTGTCAAGCCATTAATGGGGTGAACTGTCATGACAACCAACAACGATCGACCTGCTGCCAACTACCGCTATTCTTTACCCTCTGATTCCTCTGATTTCGAGTCCCCCATGGATATTCACCAACGCGATCGTTTTGAACTGCTCAGCGCTTACCTCGACGGTGAGGTCTCCCCTGCTGAACGTCAGGAGGTTCAAACCTGGCTTGCCGATGACCCGGCTGCCCAACACCTGCACCGTCGTCTCCAAAAACTGCGCTACGGATTGCAAACCCTTCCCATTCCTGCCCCTCAACAATCCACCGAGGATCTCTTGGCTGGTGTGTTCGAGGCGGAAGATCATCGTCGGGTTTGGTCGCGCTGGGCTTGGGGGGGCGGTGCGATCGCAGCGGCGGCGGTGGGTGCTTTGTCGCTCTTCTTTTCCGGTTCACCCTTGTCACCCCGCTTAGCCCATAACGACCCCGGCAATCTGGACGCATCCTCCTCAAGCCTCATGATTGCCGTTAATCAACCGGTGGTGGAAATTCCCACGTTTCCTTCTCCAAGTAGTGACCTGAGTATTTCCATTGATCGCCCGGTGGTGGACATTCCCATGCCTTAGCGATCGCGGTCTGATTCCCGTCATAGCACCCCAAAACAGGGCGAGATGGTTTCAATCTCGCCCTGTTTTTTGATGTTGTTCAAAGCTCCACGGGCCAGATCGCCAGTTGACTCGCACCACTACCGGTCACCACAAATTGATCATCGGGGCTAATGGCAAAATCATTGATGTGGTGGGGGTAGCCGGTGAGGGTGGCGATCGCATCCCCCGTCTTCAAATTCCAGAGGCGAATCGTCTGATCGGCGCTGGCGCTAACAATCCAGCGGCCATCTTGGCTAATTTTGATCCGATTCACAAAACTGAGATGGCCTGTGAGGGTGTGGTGCAATGTCCCATCGGTCATGTCCCAAACCTTCACCTGGTGGTCAGCACTGGCGCTCACCAACCACCGCCCATCGGGGCTGATCGCCAGATCATTCACAAAGCCCTGATGACCGTTGAGCACCTTCAGCACCCGCCCCGTTTTCACATCCCAAATGCGAATGGTTTTATCGGCGCTGCCACTGGCCACCCACTGGCCATCGGGACTCACCACCAAGCAATTAATAAACCCCGTGTGACCCGCTAAGGTATGGCGCACCTTGCCCGTGATTAAATCCCAAACCTTGACGGTATGGTCAGCACTGCCGCTCATCAGTGTCCGCCCATCGCTGCTGAGGGCGAGGGCATTAATAAACCCTTGATGTCCCGTTAAGGTTTGGGGGGGTGCGTCGCGTTGCCAATCCCAGATCCGGATCGTGCGATCTGCGCCGGTGCTGACGAGGGTTTGGCCGTCGTCACTGAGGAGGAGGGTATCGACAAAGTTAGTATGGCCCGTCAGGGTGCGGATCAATTGCCCGGTGTTAATCTGCCACACTTTAATCGTTTTATCGGCGCTGCCGCTGATCAAAAATTGCCCGTCAGGACTGAGGGCGATCGCATTCACAAAACTGTCATGGCCGGTCAAGGTGCGCAGGATCGCCCCCGTTGCCAAGTCCCACACCTTAATCGTTTTATCGGCGCTGCCCGTGATCACCGTTTGACTATCGGGGCTAATCGTCACACTGTTGATAAAACTTTGATGGCCCGTAAAACCACTGGGGAGGGTTTGGGTAATCGTCGGCAATTGGACAAATTGATAGACCTGCCAACTGCCGTAGCCTCCCAACAGGAGCGCGATCGCAATCCCTAACCCCAAGGGCCAAGACCGGCGATCCGGGGACTCCTGGGGCACGGTGGGGCTTTCGGGGGACACTTGCAGCGCCGTTTCCGGGAGTCGGGTCAGGTCGGCGGGGGTGGTGGCAGCAACTAAGGAGTTGTCGGGCTGGGAGAGCGATCGCTTCAACGCCACAATCTGCCGCAGCATGGTTTGAGTATCCGGGGGACGATCCGCCGCCCGATGGGCCATTAATTGATCAATAAACGCCATGAACGCCGGGGATAAATCCGGGGCATGGTGTCGCCAGCGAAATTCATTGGCGAGCGGGTCGTAAATATCACGATCTTCTAAGGTCTTCCCCGTCAGTAAATAGACAAACGTACGCCCCAAGGCGAAAAAGTCCGATTGGGGGACAGCGTGGCCCTGCTGCTGTTCCGGGGGGGTGTAGCCCGCCGAACTGACCCGCGTAATATTGCCAGATTGACCCGCTTTCGCAAGGTAGGTGTAGGTCATTTCCCGCGCTGTCCCGAAGTCAATCAACACCAACTGACCCGTTGAGCGCATCATGATATTTTGCAATTTAATATCACGATGAAAATAATTTTTTTGATGGACTAAATGCAGGATGGTGGTGAGTTGTTCCAGCCAATCGAGAGCTTGGGATTCACTGATCAGCAAATTACCCTGTTGATGCATCCACTGGCTGAGATTTGGCCCGTCAATTTTTTCCATCACAAAGCAATGGAGCGGATAAGCACTGTCGCGGGGGGAATATTCAAAATAGCCGTGGTCATCAATGCGGGGAATGCCGGGGTGGTGGAGTTGGCTGAGGACGAGGGCTTCTTGTTTAAAGAGGCTGACAATTTTCTCGCTGGTGTTGTGTTCCGCTTTGAGGACTTTGAGGATCTTGACCGTTGTACCGTCCCACACCTCAAAAATCTTCGCAAAACCGCTGTGATCGCTCAGTAAACCCCGCACACGGTAGCGATCGCACAGGATCAGATCTGAACCACAATGACGGCAGGTGACGTTCTCAAGATTGCGAGGATCGTCAGGAGAGGGACAATATGGATTGAGGCAATAGCCCATGGGTTAGCGACACACAGAGAGGATCACCAAATAATCATGATCGCGTAAAAATGCCAGTCCAGTCCATTTTAGGGGACAAGGTTTTTCGATGGGGAAACGATAACGTGAGGTTAACTGAATGCGGCTTTTTCCCTCATCTTTGGCCTCACTGTCTCAATACCCTGACAGAGTTTAGCCATCCGACCACATATCTGCATGGAGGGTGACATCGCGTTCAAATTCAAGGTCTTCAAACTCATCAAAGGCGGGGGGTTGGGGATCGGGGCGAGACGGGGGCGCGATCGCTGGCATCACCTCAATATCAATCGTGATTTTCACCCGCGCATTTTTCCAGCCTGGCGTATCGGTTTGCAGCAGTTCACAGGCGATCCCCTGGGTGAACCATTGCGCAAAATCTTCTTTATTCCCCGTCGGACTCACGGCCCTCGCCTCGATCGCCACCCCCGCACCCTTGAGCAACGCCATTAAGCCATACCCAATATCATGTCCAAAACAGTCTTGCACCGCTTTACGAAACTTGCCCACCTTAAATGTATTGTCCCCAAAGGCGATGACATCATCGTCATGGCAGGAAATACCGGATTGCTGACTCTCCATAAGCCCCTTGTTTAATAATTCTGTTTTGATCCTACAACCGGCTGCCTCAGACGCAAGGATTTGAGTCCTGGGGATGGGCTGCGGGAACTGAGGAGCATCCCCCACGCTCTTAACTTCAGGAGACGCTGGGCAATCAATGAGGAAGATGGTCAGAATAGAAATAGCATCAATGGTGTTTAGTGGAGACCACAACATGATGATTCGGACAATCTTAGGGGGCATCGTTGGAGGATGTGTGATCGGGGGGGTGGTGTTGCCGACCCTTGCGCCCCGCATCCCGATCGCACAGTCGATCACGGCAGCATGGGCAGAGGACAATAGCGGCAGTGAATTTCCCGGCCAACGAGTGGGGGGCGGCACGAGGGGCGGCTGTGCGCGGGGGGCGCGGCCCTTGATTGCCTTGAATCCGGTGACGAATTTGGGAGTGACGGCGGCCACAGAGCCGATGTTGTATTTTGTGATGCCGAGTTTGGGGGCAGAGCATCCGGTGGAGTTGCTGATGTTGGATGACGAGGGGCAGATTTTGTATGAAACGCGGCGATCGGTTCCGGCGGCGGAAACCTTGGTGGGGATTGAGATTCCGGCGGCGGTTTTGGCTTTGGAGCAGCCCTATCATTGGTATTTTGCGGTGCTGTGTGATGAAACTGATCCCTCTCAAGATCTGGTGGTGGAGGGCTGGCTTAAACGGGTGGCGGGGTCGCAAGATTTGGCCGAAATCCAGGAGGAGGATATTCCAACCCAATTGAACCAGGCGGCGATCGCACAAGCGGGGGCACATTGGAGTGATGCGATCGCGATTCTCGCCGCCCTCTATCAAACCTATCCCGACCATCCCCAGGTACAAGCCCAGTGGAACCAACTGCTCACGGATCTGGAACTCGATGCCCTCAGTGCGTTGCTTTAGCGATTCCTAACACAGCACGAGAGTGTTGAATTGTTGCCCCATTCGACTGAACCTCTCGCCCTCTGTCCGAATAGTGCATCGTCCCTGCTTTTTCTCCGGTTCATCCCATGTCACCATTTTTCAAGTTCGGGGCGAAGTTGATCGACCCACTGCGACAACGCCTGAGCTGCCCGGATTTTTTGATTCATTGGGGCGGGGCGAGGCTGCCGGTGTGGCCTCGGATGGTGGGGGTGGCGAGTCGTTCGGTGTTGATGGCCAGTGTGGTGATCACGGTGGGCTATCAGGGGTTGCAGCGTTGGAGTTTGCTGGAACCGTTGGAACTGGCGATCTTTGATCGATTCGTCCAAGCCGAACCCGATGCACCCCTAGATGCGCGTCTGTTGATCGTCACGATCACCGAGGCGGATTTGCAACGCTATGGATGGCCCCTCAAGGATCAACAGTTGGCCGAAGCCCTGCGCCGTCTCCAACGCCATGACCCCACGGTGATCGGTTTAGATCTCTATCGTGACTTGTTCCACCCGCCCGGTACGGCTGCCTTGACGACGCAGTTACAGGCTCCGAACCTGATCGCGATTACGGACAATAGCAACGGGATTCCGGCTCCGGCGGTGGTTCCTTTCGATCGGGTGGGGTTTAATGATCTGGTGTTAGATCCCGATGGGGTGGTGCGTCGGAATTTGCTGTTTGTGGCGGGGAGCGATCGCGACTATTATTCCTTTGCGCTGCGGGTGAGTTTAGGGGCGATCGCTCCCCCTGCGATCCAAGTCACCCCTGAGGCGTTGCAGATTAATGATGTGCGTTTGCCGCGCCTCAGTGCCACCAGCGGCGGCTATCAACAGATTGACCATCGCGGGTATCAAATCCTCCTCGACTATGCCAGCCGTCAACCCATTGCCCCGACGATCACCCTCACCACCCTCCTCACCACGGACGTTGATCCCCACCTCATTCGCGACCGGATTGTCCTGATCGGTTCGGTGGCTCCGAGTTTAAAAGATGCCCGCTTTACGCCCTACCGGTCTGGCTCTGGGAAGGTGCAGATGTCGGGGGTGATGATTCATGGGCAGATGGTGCGGCAGGTGTTGGATCTCCTGGCGGGGCGGGTCAGTCCGTGGCGGGGGAGTTCGCCGCTGGGGGAGTGGATCGGGTTGTGGGCTTGGGTGGTGTTTGGGGGGGCGATCGCCTGGTATCTGCGCCATCCGGCGGTGTTGGCGGGGGTGGGGAGCTTGGGAACGGTGCTGATCATCGGGGTGGGTTGGGTCTGTTGGGGACAAGGGGTCTGGATTCCCGTGGCGGAACCGATCGCCGGGTTCTGGACGGCGCTGCTGGTCGCCATGGCTCACCGCCTGTTCTACACCACCAACCATGAACCCGTGACCGGACTGCTCAATGAAAGCGCATTCCTACGGCAGCTTGAGGCCCGCTTACGCCATTCGGCTCCGGTGGGGGTGTTATGGATGGCGCTGGATCATTGGATCTTGATCAGTCGTAGTCTGGATACCCGCCATAGCGATCGCCTCCTGCAACGCATTGAATCCACCCTCCGCACCCATCTGCCACGAACGGCGCAGATCGCCCGGATCAGCGAAGGCGAGTTTGCGATCGCCCTGTCCCTAGCCGATCCCGTCGCCCTCACCGCCACCGCTGAAACCCTGCAAACCCACCTTCCCCCCTCCCTAGCCGCCAGCATCGGCATCACCGTGCCCAATGCACAACAGACCCACCGCGCCGCTGATCTCCTCCGCGATGCCCACACCGCCATGTATCGCGCCCAAGCGAAAGGCAGCAACAGCTATGCCGTATTTAGTGCCGGGATGCAGGCGGAAACGGTGCAGCGGTTTAACCTTGAAGCGGATTTGCGCCGGGCGATCGCCGCTAAGGAATTCACCCTCTACTATCAGCCGATTGTGGATCTCGCCACCGACCGAATCGCCGGGTTTGAAGCCTTGGTGCGCTGGATTCATCCCCAGCGGGGTTTTATTTCACCGGGGGCATTTATTCCCCTAGCGGAGGAAACGGGGTTGATCGTGCCCTTGGGGGATTGGATCGGTCAGACCGCGATCGCCCAGATTCAACAATGGACGCGCACCTTTCCCCACGCCGGGTTAATCATGAGCATTAACCTCTCCAGTCGCCAATTTGATCAGGGGGATGTGGTGGAACGTCTCGCCCAATGGATCGCAGCGGCTGAACTGCCGGGCCATTGCCTTAAGCTGGAAATTACCGAAAGTATGGTGATGGGCAATGTGGACGTGGCGATTGATTTAATGTTGCGGTTCAAGGCCTTAGGCTGTCGGCTCAGTTTGGATGATTTCGGCACGGGCTACTCGTCCCTGAGTCAATTGCGGCGGTTTCCCCTCGATACCCTCAAGGTGGATCAATCCTTTGTGCGTCACATGGCCGACAGTGCCGAAGATGATGCGATCGTGCGGATGATTATTGACCTGGGGCATACCTTGGGCATGGATATCATTGCCGAGGGGATTGAAACCCCAGAGGATGCGGAACGGTTGCGATCGCTCCACTGCGACTTCGGCCAAGGCTACCTCTGGTCAAAACCCCTCCCCGCCGCTGCTGCTACGGATCTGCTCTCTCAACAGCCTAATCCTCCAACCGCCTCCCCTTGAGCGCTACTGCTGATCCATAACCTGCAAATACTGACCTAAGCGGCGATTGATCCCCCTAAATCCCCCTTAAAAAGGGGGACTTTGAGCGGCTCCCCCCTTAAAAAGGGGGACTTTGAGCGGCTCCCCCCTTTTTTAAGGG
>NZ_JAQMTY010000185.1 GCF_028330765.1 Spirulina subsalsa CS-330
ACTTGGGTGCGTTGGCTTCTCAATTTTAACACAAGACTGAATTCAGTCGTCTCCCGTTGGTCGGTTTATTTGTTGGCAAAAATTCATCTCACCGCTAACCTAACGGTGTAGCGGGAGTCCTCTTTTTGCATTTAAGATAGGGCTAAATTTTTCCATCCGTGAAGGGACGCGACAACCGATGACGTTTACTGCTGCTTCGATCAATTGGGACGCGATCGCCGCTGAGTTAGGGGGGATTGAAGCGATCGCCGACCCCAACCAACTCACCAAACTTTCCCTGGACTACTACGACTTCAGCCCTATCCTCGCCGCTCAATTGGGCCACAAACGAGCGAACTTGGTGGTGCGTCCCACCACCGAAGCGGAGGTGCTGCGGGTGGCGCAAGTCTGTGTCAACCATCGGATTCCCTTAACGGTGCGCGGGGCGGGGACGGGGAACTATGGGCAATGCATCCCCCTCGATGGCGGGATTGTCGTGGACTTGACGAAACTCAACGCGATCCACTGGCTTCAAGGCGGGGTGGCCTGTGTTGATCCGGGGGTGCGCTTGGCGGCCTTTGATAAACAAGCCCGTCCCCAAGGCTGGGAATGGCGAATGTATCCCTCCACCTATCGCACAGCGACGATTGGCGGCTTCATTGGCGGCGGCAGTGGGGGCATCGGCTCGATTACCTACGGACAATTGCGCGATCGCGGCAATCTTCACGCCGTCCGCGTCGTCACCCTCGAAGACACCCCCCGCGTCCTCGAACTGCGCGGCGATGCGGTTCAGCAGGTCAACCACGCCTACGGAACCAACGGCATTATCACCCAATTGGAAGTCCCCCTCGCTCCGGCCTACGATTGGGCCGAAGCGATCGTCACCTTTGACGACTTTGCCGCCGCCGCCCAATTTGGCCAAACCCTCAGCGATGCCGATGCCCTGATCAAAAAATTAGTCAGCATCCACGCCAATCCAATTCCGCAATATTTCGCGGCTTTACAGGCCTATATTCCCGCCGGAAAATCCTGCGCCCTGCTGATCCTGGCGGCATCGTCGCTCGCCCCCTTGCAGGATCTTGTCGCTGAATTTAACGGCACGATCGCCTATACCAAACCCGCCACCGATGCCCAAAAAGGGATCAATCTCGCTGAATTTACCTGGAATCACACCACTCTCCACGCCCGCGCCGTAGACCCCAATTTGACCTATTTGCAAACCTTTTTCTTTACCCTCGAAAACGTGGAGAAGATGATCCGCGAGTTTGGGGATGAGGTGATGGTGCATTTGGAGTTTTTGCGGGTTAATGGCAAGGCGATTCCGGCGGGGCTGCAACTGGTGCGCTACACCACCCCCGAACGTCTCAACGAAATTATTCACTACCACGAAGCGAACGGCTGTGCGATCGCTAACCCCCACACCTACATCCTCGAAGATGGTGGGCGCAAAGTGATCGACCCGGTACAACTCGCCTTTAAAGAACAAGTAGACCCCTACGGTCTGCTCAACCCCGGCAAAATGCGAGCCTGGTTCGAGAAATATCCCCCCACGGCGTAACGCGAGATTCGACCTCTACCCAAGCCCACGATCGCACCTCAAGACGGCGTTAATCCCTGGGCTTGGAGGATGCTGTGGAATTTCGCGCCCCAGCCTTGGGAAAGGTCGAAGAAGCGATCGCGAATCTCCAGACAGGTGCGATGTTTTTCGTGGTAAAGCTCCGGATCATGGTAGAGCTTCAAGATCGCATCACCGTAGGCCTGCACATCGTCCGGCGGCACTTCCATCACAGCTTCACGGACATAGTGAATCGCAGGGCAAACCGCCGACGTGATCACCGGACGACCGGATAAAACCCCTTCGAGCACCACTTGGTTAAACCCTTCCACAAAGCGGGTTGTGGTGGGGACGATCACGACCTGGGCTTGCTCGTATTTTTCGAGGAGCACGGGGCGGCTACAGTGGCCATGGCAGACAAAGCGATCGCTCAACCCAGCCGCAGCGGCCGCCGCTTGCAATGGTTCGAGATCCGGCCCTGTGCCGCAGAGATCAATCTGGATCGTGGTGTAATCTTCCGCACGGAAACGCTGGGCAATGGTGAGGAGGTCGAAAATCCCTTTGTTCTCGCGCATCCGTCCCACATAGAGAATCTTGAAACAACTCTGATCATGTTGCGGCGGGGCAAAATCGTTGAACTGGTCAGGTTGATAAATCGACAGGAATTGCGTAATCGGCCGGGGCTTGCCCTGGGTGAGTTCGTGAATTTGAGCAGTGATATCGGGGGAGGTGGAGAGAATCGCGGTGGCATCTTTGGTAAAGAGGCGGCGATTTAATGCCCAAATCAGTTTCATTGCCTGGCTTTGGGGGCGATATTTAGCCCAGAGCACACAATGATAGGAGGGCACAACTTTAATCCCAAGCCAAGCAATGGGAGAGAGGAAGAAGGGAAAAACGCGCCCGCCTTGGATGACGAGAACATCGGGACGATAGGCGATCGCTTCCCAAATCAAATGCAACCCCGCCCACAGTTGTCCCCCATAGTAGAGCAGCGGCGAACTCGTTTCAAACGGCACGGGACTATGTTTGATTTTGCCGTTGCCATCTTGGATCACCCCAGGGCGCTGACAGCGAGACAGCACATAGAACTGCGCATTCAAGCTCCGACAGAGATCAAAAAATTGATAGACAAAGGGCAGCGTGCAATGGTTCGGATCAACTTCACCGTTGCGCCAATAGTTATACACACTTGCCGCATCCACTGGGCCAGAGGCATAGAGAATTTTGAGGGGTTTCATGTTTTTTTTGAGCAGTGGAAAATAAGAAAGACAGCACAATACTCAGATGACCAATAATCCTGGGGAAAGACCACTAAAATACGTCAGGAAAGATGACAAGAATATAATTTGATCCTATCATCTAAATCTTGGCAAATCTGCGATATGAAGCGACTCTTGATTTATAATGTGGCTAGCTTGCGCTTCGGTATACTCTGGATGTAAAACGTCAAAATGCACCACCAGAAAATAGGTACGATTTCCCATTCACCAAAAACACCAAGACTAATCTATGCATCGGGTCCCTGTGATGCAGTCAGATTACATACGTTCTATCAAAAAGGGGAAGATGATCCCTCCCATTTTGCTGTGATTTACACGCAGCAATTTTTTGACATTTGCAAAACACTCAATGCCAAAGCAATGGTTATCTCTTGGCATCAGCGCAAAGCACAGATGCAGAGTGATATGCTGACAATTCAGCACTGGCCATTCAAGTTCCATAAAGGCCCAGGATTACTATACCATCTAGAGCAGTTCTGGAAAACATTAAAGTTATCCATGCTTGCCATCCTGTTCAGGGCAGATGCGGTGATTGTGGTGACATCTTGGCAGCATTTTTATATTCTGAGCCTCTTGGGTCTGTTTGGTATTCCGGTGATTGCTGATTTTCATACGAAGCCTATTTCTAGCGCCAATCGGAAAACACAATTAACAGAGTTAATCAAGGCGCTGAACATTCATTTTTTGACCCATCACTGCCATGCCATTGCGGCGGTTTCTGATGATATTCGTGAACAGGTGCAGGAGATGGTGGGCAATACGTGCAAACCTGTGCATGTGTTTTATCCCACCTATCGCCGTCAACGATTTGCAGGGATTGAGCCACCGGATCGATCGCGACCCACATTTAATGTGTTGTTTGTGGGCCGCATTGAAGAGAATAAAGGCGTTTATATTCTCGTTGAAATAGCACGGCTTTTTGCGCAACAACATCAGACTAATATTGTTTTTGACATTTGTGGTCACGGGAGCCAGATTAACAAGATCAAAACAATTATTACTGAAGAAAATTTGTCTCAATCGTTGAGGTGTCATGGACAGCTTGAACATCAGGATTTAAGGGCAATGTATAATCGCTCTCATGTTGTGATTGTGCCGACAAAAACAACGTTTAATGAGGGTTTTAATAAAGTGGTTTTGGAGGCTATTTTGTCGGGACGGCCTGTGATCACGTCATCGGCTTGTCCAGCGTTGAGAGCCGTGGCAGAGGCAGCGATCGCAGTTCCTCCCGATGATGCCAATGCCTATAGTCATGCTGTTTTATCTCTGTATCAAGACCGAGATTTATACAGCACAAAACAGCAAAGTGCGCTGGCGTTACAGCGCAAGTTTTATGACCGGGATAAAAGCTGGGAAGTCACGCTTGAGCACATCATTGCTCCGATTCTGTCCCCGCCCTAAACTACTCGTCCCACCAATGGGCCATGATGCTGCTGTCGAGAACATGATTGACCGATTCAATTTCGTCGGGTTTGAGTTTTTTGCGCCAGGCTTGGGCAACGCTCATCGGTGTGCCTTGGATCGCACCCCAGACGGATTCTTTGGTTCCAGCTCGAATGAACGCTTCAATCTCCGGAGTCCAAGGTTGATTGCAAAATTCATAAACCTGCCGGGCTGTGCCGATCGGGTCATGGGCAAGATTTTCGTAGAGGATGAGGTGATAGTTGGGCAGGCCCTCGCCGGCTTGATGGATGGTTTCGGTGACGTAGCGCCAGAACCACATTTCACTTTCAGCGATGGGCATGGTGTCGATATTGTCGCCAAACTGTGCCGCCCAATCCGGCGAAACCGCCAAGACATCCCGGAGGCGGTCTTTGTTGCGTTGGTTGATGCGATCGCGATCGCGCACCGCCAAAAACCGATTTAGCCAAGAATTCAGCCGCCCCCCCGGATGGCGCACAATATGCAGCACGGGAACCTGGGGGCGATTTTTGAGCAACCACACCGCCACCCGCGCCGCCTGGTTAATCTTCAGCACCGCGTAGGCCTGCTCTAGTTTTTGCTGATCCCCCACCCACCAAGGCATCGACCATTCTCCCGGTCGCATCCCTGGGAACACCGTTCGCAAAGCCTGACGAATCTTCGGACGCGCCGGGTAATACGCCACCCCCAATTTTTGCGCCCAGGGATGCACATACTGTTTCGGTGTGGCGAGGCGATGATCGCGCTCTCCCATATGACTCCCCATCCAAGCCGCAATCTCATCCCAATGGGCGGCCATATCGGTCATGGTGGCCACATCTTGGCCACCCTGCCAGAGGGGGGCGAGTTGTTGGCAGGGGGAATCGTGGACTTCGTTGGGTTCGTTGCGGCAGTAGGTCAGGGGACTCGCATCCAGGATATCAAGGAGCCAGTTTGTCCCGGAGCGACCGTGACCCACAATCAGAGCATAGTTTTGCATGGAAAAAAGAAATCAGCCAAGTCATTCCTCACCATCATACGTTGCCCGATCCGGACAGAAGTGAGAGATTCACAGAGAGAAAAAGAAGGGTGCATCTCACTTTTGCAGATTCCCATGGCTCGCCAGAGATCCCCCTCATCCCCAGCCCTTCTCCCGCAGGAGAAAGGAGCCAAAAGCCCTCTCCTGGGGGCTACTGCTTATACACAAACTGCTCTTAGCGATGTTCACCTTCTCTCGATCCCCCCTAGCCCCCCTTTTTAAGGGGGGAACGCAAAAAAGTCCCCCTTAAAAAGTAGGGCTGATTCATTGTAGTGAGAGTAAAACCTCCTCCAGCCGATTGGCAAAAAATCGCTTCGCATTGGCAATGGATTTCAGCCCTATCCGGCGAGCCGCAGTGATTAAGAAATTGCGAATCGTTGAGTAATTAGCCG
>NZ_JAQMTY010000186.1 GCF_028330765.1 Spirulina subsalsa CS-330
GTGCATCCCAGTTATGCAATCCCTCACCCAACCCTCTCCCTCAGGAGAGGGCTTTTGGCTCCTTTCTCCTGCGGGAGAAGGGCTGGGGATGAGGGTGCTCCCTGGCGAGCCATGGGAATCTGCAAAAGTGGGATGCACCCTATCAATGCGATCGCAATCCTCAACACCCTTGAGATTCAGCAAGAAGTGTTGGCACAATGTTGATCTGTATTCAGTCGTCACGCTTGATTGACGATGGGTTTAAACGGGTTGCAGTGAATTACAATAAAGATGTACTCCATTTAGAGGAGTCGAATGATAGAGGATATTGTTTTCAGTTTTAATGATGTCAAAGCGACACAAGCAGCGGCGTTTTTCATTAAGCGTCAGGGTCAGCCGTCTATCAGTTATTTGGGGTTGCTGAAGATGCTGTATATCAGCGATCGCACATCCCTAGAGCGCAATGGGTATCCCATTACTGGCGATCAGTTTGTGTCCATGAAATATGGCCCCGTTTTAACTCGAATTTACGACTATGTGAAACCCCAAGGCGGACGGTCACATTCTGAATATTGGTCAGAATATATTGCCACAGTTTCCGCTCCCCATAATCCCGAAAAAAAAGTATTCGTGACGCTAATTGCTGACCCTGGAGATGATGAATTATCTCTCGATGAAGAAGCAATCATGGAATCAGTTTATCAAAAATTTGGATCTCTCAATCCCTTTGATGTAGCAGAATGGACGCACTCACTCCCAGAATGGATCGACCCCAAAACGCTCGATCAAAAAGTCGTTAATATCAGCGTCATTAATCTACTGCATTACTTAAAAATGTCTGATGAGCAAATTCAGCGGATCAAAGCAGTCGCTGAACGAGAACGCTATTTAGATGGGGTTCTCAATGGCTGATTTTTCGATCAACTTAGGAGATGTCTTTCTCCTCGATACGGGTGCATCTAAATATCATTGGTACATTGCGATCGCTCCTCTCTCGTCAGAAGAATTCATCTTTGTCAACGTCTCAACGTGGTACGAAGATAGTCCTACAAATGATCAAACCTGTATCCTCAGTCCTTCTAAAAGGATGCCGAGGTTCATCAGACGAAAATCATTTATCGCCTATCAATATGCTAGATCGTTTACAGCAAGTCAGTTAGAAAAGCTGATCGTACCAGATTCTGGAATCCCATATGCTACCCTTGAACGTTTAGCATTGAGACGCATTCAACAAGAAAGTTTAAACGCCACAAAACTCAAGAAAAAATATCTCAAAGCTCTGCAACAGTATCTGGGATTGCCTGAAGTTTAACTTGAGTTAGCTGACTTCACTGAATTCACAAATTTGACCATAATCGTAGCAGCATCACATCACGTTGATGCCGAATTGATGAAGCAGTTTAGGGAGATGATCATCGAGGGTTTGAATGTGATGGTCGGTGAGTTCGATTAGTTTGAAATTGTGGGCGTTGTAGAGGTCTTTTTTTTCGGCTTTGCGTTTTTGATAGGCCGGATCATCGAGATAACCCCAATATTCAAGATAGACTTTGCACGAGGGAATGTAAAAGTCGCAATACACCTCCGCTTCAATGGGTAAACGACGCTCGTAGGCGTGGACAATTTCCGCCATGTAGAGCCAATTATCAATCATCACTTCGGCTTTGGAACGTACCCAATGACCATCGGTGGTGCGGAATTTTGCACCGCTGCGAAAGGCTTCACGGAAGTTAGAGTCAGTCCGACGGGTTGGGGTGGCAGGGTTGAGAATGGGGGAAGGAGGTTCGGATTGGGGGGTGGGGTCTGGGCTGGGATCGGGTGCGGCGAGACTGGCTTCGTATTGGTTTTTTAAACTGGTGAGAAAGATGCGATTTTCGAGAATTTGAGCGTCCCAGAGCACATAGGTGTTCCCAGTTTTGGGGTGGCGGTGTTGGGTGGCTCCGAAGGCGAAACCCCGCTCGGTGGCAACCCAGCCGCCCCCCTCTTTTTCGAGGAGACCGAGTTCAGAAAAGAGGCGATTCACGGCATTGCGGTGAATGGTTTGGCCGGTGTCTTGGAGGGCTTTGCTGATCTGGGTGGCGGTGAGGCGATCGGGGGTGGGCGCTGGGGGGTCAATGGTGGGGGTGGGTTTCACGATCGCCCGTTCTCGCCTTGGTTTAGCGGGTTTGGATGGGGCTTGGGTTTTTTTCCAGCAGGAATAACAGAAGGGATGATCGGGGTTTTTAACGAGGTTGGTACAACCGGGACTGGAGCAGGGTTTCATCGGACAGTAGAGAAACAGGATAACGAAAATAGGATACAGCGCGATGGGGGTTAATCGTCCATTTGCCAGGGTTGGGTGAGGTTGCCTTCATCAAGGATGCGTTTGGGGCGGAGGATGAGGACGATTTGGCCGAGGATGGGGACGGTGGGGGCTTCGCTGAACCAGTGCAGTTCGGCGCGATCGCCCTGATCCGTGAGCCAATAGGCATTGCTCTGCCAGTCTTGAACGGCGCGATCGACAATCACCACCACCTCTTCGGTGGGGCCATCGGGGGCGTTGGGGAGTTCGTCACTGCGGCAGAGGATGGCGATCGCATCTTGGGCCTTGAGCACCGCTTGCCAGCCGGGAATCGGCACACATTGCGTCGGGGTTGTGATTGTCGCAATCCGGAACGGTTCCACTTCTTCAATCGCGTTCACCCCCTGGATTTGGGCCGCGGTTAAGGGCATGGAACCCGCGACGGGGATGAGGCGGGGGAGTTCGTCTTCTTGTTCTAAGCGAAAGAGGGGGAGGAGGGGCGCTCGCTGCATGGGGGTGACGGTGAAGTCACTGAGGAGGGCTTCAATTTGGCGGCGGGCACTGTCGGAATGGGCGAACTTTAACCCCTGGGCGATGAGGCGCGATCGCTCCTGAAGATCCTTCTTCGCCCGCGCCAATCGCCACGCCTGATAGGCCACCGCATCCCCCGGATGGGTCGTGAAGCCGGTGGGAATCGTGCCGGACTTGCCAAAGGCTTTCATGGCTTGGGCCAGTTGCCGCGCTTCGTCCACATCTAGGCGTTTTTCCATTGCCAACGCCGCCGCCGCCAAGCGTTGGGACTGGTTTAAGACCCGCAATTCATAGAGCACATCACTGCGCGGCCCTTGGCAATAGGTTAAAAGATCGGCGGCGGCTTCCTGTTGGACGAGGCTATCGAAGACCTGGGCGGCGACAATGGTGAGGTTTTGATAGGCGGCTTCGATGCCGGTTTCAGAAAAAATGCTTTGGGCAGAATAGCCCGCTTTTTGCAATTGCTGACACCCTTTACCCCAGTCCACCCAACTGCCTTCTTTGCGTCGGAGTTGTTGCAAGAGGGCTTTCACTTCGTCGTCGCTGGGGGGCGTGCTTTGGGGAGAAAATTGCATGATCATTCTGAGAGGAGGCTCCAGATCCGATCATACCCCGTTGTGGGGAGGGATTCACGGGGATACGGGCGCTGTGATCGGGCGGATGTCTGAGAGGTTCTGCTCTTGGATAAATTCGGAGGCGGCGGGCTTGAGGCGATAGTCTAACCAGAAAAAGCTACTGCCAAAGAGAGCGATCGCCCCCACGAGACAGCCCGCCAACATCCGCACTCGCGATCGCAACTGTGCCATTTCAAGGCGATAGAGGTTCATTTCCCGGCGATAGGTGAGGGCTGTGGCGGGGGGCAGGGCATTTAATTCTCGTAAAGCGTCTAATTCTTGGGCGGCGGCAATGTCAATGGTCTGGAGGGGCGGGTCGGGTTCTGGTTCAAACGCCACCAAGGAATGCAGCCAACGGGTGATTAACGTCGCGCCGTTTTTTTGAAACCACCACATTCCCACCCGGCGGGCAATGGGACGCGACCCCCAAAAGATGGAGCGGAGAACGGGATGGAGCGATCGCACCTGGATGTGATGGTGCAAAATATTCGCCGTGCCAATGCTGTAGAGGCGATCGAGGATGTATTTCACGGTGACCTCTTCCCGCTCAACCAATTGCTGCAAGGTCAGCGCGATATCCCGCACATTTTCCTGTTCCTGTTGTTCCTGTTCTGGCGATTTAGCACCGGGCACAATCAACTCCCTCGCATTGGGTTTCGCAGCATTAGACTCTACTCCCTAGGCTATGGATATTTTCCGAGGCTGTCAATTTTCCTGTTACAGGACTTTGCAAACCCTTCCCAGAATGCGGTATCACTGAGGACTATAGCAATCCTAAGCAATCCTCAATCAGATCGAAACAGGCAAGGGGCTGAAGCCCCTTGTTTCTCAAGGCTAAGGGTTTCAAACTCAAATAGGATTGCCATGGCATCATTATTGATCATCAAAATTCATTAGTTTTTAAGGACGGGTCTGGATCATGTTGGGTAAATTTTCGTTAGCGCGATTTGGGTTAGTGGTGGGGGGATTGCTGACCCTCGGCGGGTTTGTGGCCTATGGGTTGGGGAAACCGACGTTAAATTTGATTGGGTTTTTCTATGGGATTCCGGTGTTGTTGGGGGGGTTAGCACTGCGGGCGGCGGAATTGCGCCCCACGCCCTACCGGGAAGCCACAACGCCAGAGATTGAAGCCCTGCGCGATCGCCAAGCCACCGCCACCCAAAACCAGATTCGCAAGGATGTCACCCGCTACCGCTACGGCCAAGAAGCCCATTTAGATGAATCCCTCGAACGCTTGGGGTTGAGTCCCAGTGATGATGAGCGGCCCATTTTGCAATCGCTGTTAGAGACGGAAATTGATGGGGCCTATGCCTTGGTGTTGGAGTTTAGTTCGCCGTTTGTGGGGCTGGAGATTTGGCAGGAACGCCAAGAGGCGATCGCGAAATTCTTTGGCCCGGATATTCGTGTCACCCTTGAACCCGATCCCGACGATGAAGATGGGGTTTTTGTCGCCTTGATCGCCACCCCGCCCGCTGCCGTCTCGGCCACGGAGGCCTAATCCCCTGATCCCAGCATCCAGATCCGGATCGTCTTATCCTCCGATCCGGTGACGAGCCACTGTTCGCGGCGATGGAGCGCGATCGCAGTCACCGCCCGATCATGGCCCGTCAAGGTTTGCACCGTTGCCCCCGTGCCCGGATGCCAGAGGGTGATCGTCCCGTCCTCATGGCCACTGATGCAGAGATTGCCCTGGGGATGGAGGGCGATCGCGGTAATCCCTGCCCCAACGGATTGCCAGGACTGCACCGCTTGACCCGTCTGCACTTGCCACACCCGGATCGTCCCGTCGAGGCTGCCACTGTACAGCAATTGCCCGCTAGGACTGAAACAGAGGGCGGTGACGGTGTGATCATGGCCCGTCAGGGTGTGGCGCAGGGTTCCGGTTTGGCCGTCCCAGAGTTTAATCGTGCGATCGGCGCTGCCACTGGCGAGGATCTGACCTGTTGGGCTGAGTTGCATGGATGCAATCGCCCCTTCATGGCCGGTTAAACTGTGGTGAATCGTACCCGTTTCCCGTTCCCACACCTGAATCACCTGATCCGCCCCGCCACTGGCCACCCGCTGCCCATCAGGCCACACCACCAACGTTGTCACCCATCCCGTATGGAGTTGATGCACCGCCACGGTTTCGCCCCCGTCCCAGCAGCGCACCGTATAGTCCCAACTGCCACTCAGCCATTGCTCCGTTTGGGGCACATATTGCACCGCCGTCACAATGCTGCGATGGCCGGGATAGTCTTGGGCGATGGGGTTGAGGGTATCAGCATCGAGAAACCACGATCGCACCCGACAGTCCGCGCCGCCGCTAAGGATTTGGGGCAAAACGGGATGAACAGCGATCGCGTTCACCCCCCCTACTCCCGTCAAGATCTGCCGACAGTGCCAACCGGGGCGCGTCGTCACCACATCCGGCGGCGAAAGGGTAATCGTCGGCAGGGTTTG
This sequence comes from Spirulina subsalsa CS-330, assembly GCF_028330765.1. Classification (GTDB taxonomy): domain Bacteria; phylum Cyanobacteriota; class Cyanobacteriia; order Cyanobacteriales; family Spirulinaceae; genus Spirulina; species Spirulina subsalsa_A. The sequence goes on from NZ_JAQMTY010000186.1 coordinate 5,845, forward strand.
GCCCGCGTGGAGGGCTTCGTAGGCCGTTGCCGCTGAGGAGAAGCGATCGCTCGGAGCCTCCGCCACCAAGCGAGTCAACACCGCCACCAACACCGCCAACGCTTCATCCTCCGGTTGGGTTAAATAGTCCGTCCATCGCGCCAATCCCCCCAAACCGCTGATCAGGTCAAAGGGCTGCACCCCCGTCAACAGATGAATTCCCACCAGCCCCACACTATATAAATCACTGGCCGGAATCGCCTTGCCCCGCAACTGTTCCGGCGCAATATAAGCCGCCGACCCCACCACCGTCCCCGTCGTTGCTAGGGTTGTTTTTCGCGTCACCGTCGCCGCGCTGAAATCCAGCAGCACCAGCGTTCCGTTTGCCTGACGACGTAGATTCTGGGGGTTAATGTCCCGGTGAATTAAGCCCGCAGCGTGAAGCGCCTGCAACAGGGGCAAAATGTCATCGAGAAACTGCACCACCTGCGCCACCGTGCCGAGTTCTTGATCAATGGGCGTGCCGGTGATGAAGTCTTGGATCAGGGTGGGGCGAAAATTAGCGATCGCCGGAGCCGTCTCGAAATAGTCCAAAATACGCGGCAATTGGGGATGTTCTCCCCAGGATCTGAGCCGCTCCACCAGCGATCGCACCGTGTCAAGATCACGTTCAGCGGTCTGCTTGAGTAAACAGGCCGACATAGGTTCCGGCGCGAGACAATCCTGGCCGCGAAAGGTGCGACCCTGGCCCCCCGCGCTGAGGTCTTCCAGGGCAATGTAGCGATCGCCCAACCGCAACGACGACCCACAGCCCACACAAAAGCGATGGTGTGGTGCATTCTGTCGGTGGGTGCATTGGGGGTTGAGGCACAACGCCATGGCAAGCTTGAACTGCGATCGCTTCTAGTATGCCATTGTCCGGATCATGGGGCGATTATGCGATCGGTTCCACCGGATGCAGCAACCGGCGAATCGTCTGGAGCAATTGGCGCGGCTTAAACGGTTTGCACAGATAGGCATCCGCCCCCTGGTCAAGCCCCTCGGATTGCGCCGTGAGCGAATCCTGCGTTGAACAGAGAATCACTTGAATCGCTTGGGTACGGCGATTATTTTTCAAAAACCGACAGACTTCATACCCATTGAGATGGGGCATAATCACATCCAAAATAATCACATCCGGTAACTCTTTGCGCACCTCTTTGAGGGCATCTAAACCATTGCCCACCGCTGTCACCGTGAACTGTTGAGTCATCAACCAATGGGTAATCAGATGACGCTGAGTGCGGCTATCTTCCACGACGAGGATATGAGCCATCGAATCCCTAGACCAAAATGTGAATTACATACAGCATCCGAACCTAGCCAGAACTATCAGGGATAATTCGGTGCATGATCCAGCGATGAACCCTAATCTGCATCGTCGGCGCAATGATTTGCGCGTGATTCTATCTTTAAAGTTTAACTCAGGTCGATGACCCCAGAAGTCCTGAACGAGCTTGGCTGTATTCTAAAGGAATGCCCTGAAATCAGCCTCGGCCGAATCACTCAACCTGAAACCAGTACAGCTTGTTCAGAAATCATCATGTACAGACTCAGAAGCCCCTCGCCCCGTGGGAGAGGGGTTTGGGGTGAGGGCTATGAGTGAGCAAGTTGTACTGCTTCAGATTGAGTTTAAAAAGTGCAACGATTTATCAATTTTTTAGTCATCACTTCATGTTCTGAAATGTTAGAGCAGTTTTTCTAAGCTTGGATTGCCCTGCATTTGTTTGAGCATTGCTTTAATGTCTTGGGTGCGACTTTTATGCACGATTAGCGTGGCATTGCGATCGCGCACCACCACCACATCTTCTAAGCCGATGGTCACCACCACCTCATCCGGGTCACTGTTATAGATGATCGCCCCTGTGGTATCTGCGCCCAAATGTTGGCCAATCACCACATTGTCGCCCTGTTTTTCATTCAACCGTTCCAAGGCATTCCAATCACCAAGATCATCCCATCCAAAATCCGCCGGCAACACATAGGCCAATTGGGTTTTTTCCATCAAAGCATAGTCAATACTTTTCTTTTCCAAGGTTCCGTAGGCCGCTTTCCCCTGACGGCGGAGGGGTTCGAGGATTTCGGGGGCGTGCTGGGCGAGTTCCGCTAGCACCACGGCGGCGCGGAAAATGAACATCCCACTATTCCAGCTAAACCGGCCCGTGTTGATAAACTCTTGAGCCGTGGCCGCGTCGGGTTTTTCCGTGAACCGTGACACTTTGAACACATCAAGATCCCCATGGGTTCCGGCGCGATCGCCCTGCTCAATGTAGCCGTAGCCCGTGGAGGCATAGCCCGGCTGAATCCCCAGGGTGACGATCGCCGCCTGACTCGTCGCCAATTCCCCGGCGGCGGTTAAGGTCTGTTGATATTTCGCCTGATCGCCAATCCAATGATCCGCCGGAAAAAAGCCAATCAAGGCATCCTCACCGTACCGTTTCGCAATCTCCAACGTGGCCCAGGCCACAGCGGGGGCGGTGTCGCGGCCTTCGGGTTCCACCAGGAGATTCGCCGCCGGCAGTTCCGGTAACTGTTCGCGCACGCCATCGGCCACCAGCGCCGAGGTGATCACCCACAGTTGATCCCAGCCTCCCGCCATCGGCAGCAGGCGATCCGCTGTGGCTTGCAAGAGACTGCGATCGCTCCCATCTAAACAGAGAAATTGCTTCGGACGGTGGCGACGGCTCAACGGCCAAAAGCGCTCCCCCTTCCCCCCTGCCAAAATCACCGGAATTAAAGATTGAGTCATAACTAAAATTCGCCGTTCTCGAATGCTCCCATCCTATCCTTTCGGGAGTCGTTCGCTGGCTGCGATCGCCGGGAAATCTCGAAAAAAAATCCGGAAACAATTCGCAACGAACGCTATAATGCGCCATGAGTAGCAATGTTTCTCGGTATCTAGTGTGTCTGTCATCGTTGATGTCCCTAGAGAACTGAATTGTGGTGGTGAGGTTAAGTGTGAATAACAGCGTGAAAAGCCGTTCTCAAGATAGGACTAGTGTGATCACAAGCGATAAAGTCAGTTCTGGGTCCGATCAACAGACCACCGAGGTATCAACTCCAGTCAAACCATCCCCCCAGACCCGCCCCGCCATTCCGGTGGGTAAACGGATACTCTGGAGCAGTGCATTTTTAATCACCGCCAGTATTTCGGCGACCGTCGGGGCCACCGTTGCCATGGTCAGCCCCCTCCCCTCCGCTTTGAAAATGTTCAACGTCACGGATGAAATCGCCGCCGCTGGCCCCTCTCACAGCGAAGCCGCATCGTCCCAGCATGGGCAAATTCCGGCCATGTTCGAGTATAAAATCGAACGCCCGGTCAATATCTTAGTCATGGGAATCGATCGCGTCCCCGATGCTGAAGTGGGCAGCGAGGAAGCCTTTGAAGGCCATACGGACACCATGATTCTGATGCGCTTCGACCCGACGGATCAATCGGTGCGGATGTTGTCTGTGCCCCGCGACACCCAAGTCTTGATCCCCGATGTGGGGACAACCAAAATCAATGATGCCAATGTCTACGGCGGCGCACGGCTGGCGATGGATGTGGTGGGCGAAACCCTCAACGGGGTCACGATTGATCGCTATGTGCGAGTCACCAATGATGCGTTTCGGGAATTGGTGGATCTCGTCGGTGGGATTGAGGTGTTTGTGCCGCGCCCCATGGTTTACGAGGACAAAACCCAGGGGTTAACCATTGATTTGCGCAAGGGTTGGCAAACCCTAGACGGCGACGAGGCGGAACAGTTTGCCCGGTTCCGGATGGATGAATATGGTGATATTGGCCGGGTGCAACGGCAACAGGTGCTGCTCAAGGCAATGCGCGAACGGCTTCAGAGTCCGGCGGTGTTGCCGCGCTTGCCGAAGGTGGTGCAGCGGATGCTGTCCTTTGTGGATACGGATTTGAGCATGGAGGAGTTGCTCGCCTTGGTCAACTTCGGGATGGCGTTGGACAAAGAAGCGGTGAAAATGGTGCTGCTGCCGGGTCGTTTTAGCGAGGAATTTGAGTTTGAAGGGGTGAGCTATTGGATTATGTCCCATCCGGGGCGCGATCGCGTCATGCAAGACTTCTTTGAAGTGGAACCGGGCTATGACATGGGCGATCGCTCCCTCCAATCCGTGCGCATCGGCCTGCAAAACGCCACCAGCGATCCAGACCTCCTCACCCAAGCCGCCGACTACCTCGCAGCCCAGGGCTTTCGCAATGTGTTTTATTCCCAGTCCAAATCGCCCCGCCTCCTGCGCCAAAGTGAAATCATCGTGCAACAGGGCAACACCGATGCCGCCGATGCGATCCAAGATGCCCTCGGTTTTGGGGTCATCCAAGCCGATTCGACGGGGGATCTCGCCTCAGAAATTACCATTCGGGTAGGGTCTGATTGGTTTGATCAACTCCCTGCCGCCGAGGAGTCCACAGACGAGGAATTATGAAGCAAGGGTTACGACGGCTCATCATCGTGGTATTGCTGGGGGTGCTCACCCTCGGCTGGTGGTTGTTAGAGGCGCAGCCGGCCTGGGCCGCGCCGCCCCGTGACCCCAATGCCAATGCCGTGAACTATACCCTCACGGATGTGAGTGGCCGCGACTTTTCTGGGCAAAACCTGGCGGGGTCATCCTTTGCCGGTGCAGAAGTACGGCAGGCGAATTTTCACGGAGCGAACCTATCGGGATCAATCCTTACCAAAGCGGTGTTTGAGGAGTCGGATCTCTCCGGGGCCAACCTGAATAAAAGTTTTGCCGATCGCGTCACCTTCAATGGTGCGGATCTCACCAACGCGATTTTCACCGAAGCGATCGCCACTAGCACCCACTTTTACCAAGCCACGATCACCGGAGCCGACTTCACCGACACCATCCTCGATCGCTACGAAATCGTCCAACTCTGCAAACGCGCCGATGGGGTGAATCCCGTCACCGGAGTCGCCACCCGCGACAGCCTCAACTGCCGCTAATTCAGGAAATTGAGTCAACAACCCCACCCACAAGGGGATGGGGTATCAGGGTTCAAAAAAGAGTTACAATTCTCTGAAGTTGGCAGTAACATGACTTATTTGAGCATACGCATCTTTAATGCCTTGATTTGTTGCTGCAAAATCAAAAGAGTTCTTGGCATCAATCCCAATCTTCGTAGCTTCTGAAAAAGCATCCTGGTTAGCTGCGAGAAAAATGAATTCCCATGAATATTGTTCTCTCTGGTGGCTGATCATTTCCTTGATTTTTGACTGATTATATTGAGTGCTTGCGTTTTCATGTCCATCTGTTAAGATGACAACAATAACTTTTTCGGGTTTGTTTTTTTCAGGCGTATGTGCCAATCTTTTGCCTGTAGCATCCAATGTTTTACCGATCGCATCAAGTAAAGCTGTTGCTCCTCTGGGAATAAAAACGTTTTTATCAATGGGATCAACAGCCTTCAACGGTTTATTTTCATGAACAACCTCATATTCTGTATCAAACTGAATATAGGTTAGGTTGGCTTCGCTTGGCAGTTTTTTCTGTTCTTCCAGAAAAGCGTTAAAGCCTCCAATAGCATCGCTTTTGATGCTGTTCATAGAACCGGATCGATCAATAATACAAATAATCTCTGCAAATCCTGGCTTCATCTCGACATCTCCCTTTTGTCTATGTACAAATTTTTTAAAAATCACAGCATAGCCTCAGCATAACATCAGCTACCCCTGAGCCGTTTGATAAAGTTGCTCCATCACCTTCAAGACCGCAGGAGGACGGGAGGTAAAGAGGATGAAAAAGGTGTTAGCCTCGCTAGGTTCATCGACTACTTTGGCGTAGATGTCATCACTACCGGCGGGGTCATCGGGGAGATCGGGGATGGCGAGTTTGATGTTGGTGAGGGGTTCGGGTTTAGTGGCGATCGCATCCCCGTCTAACCGGACTTCAGCCCCCTTTTCCGACAGTTGCACCACTTGGCCTGGAGTTTGTTCTGTACTGATATGTTTGCCATCAAGGGCCGTGAAAAAGAGGGTGAATGGTGGGGCCAAGGGATAATATTGCTCCTGCACCTTGGGTAAATAGAGGTTGTAGGGCGCACCGATGCCGCCGATCGTGTAGATCGTGATCGGATTTTTCACCCCCTTGGGCATCACCTCCATCGTGCCGTCGATTTGGATATCCGCCCCGGCTTCCTTCAGGGTGGGTTCTGAGGTGAGGACTTGGCCGCCCGTGGTGTAGGACTCGATCCGGTAGGTGAGATTCACTTGAGAGCCGACAACCCCGTATTTCGTGCGCTTTTCGGAACCGATATTCCCCACCACCACTTCGCCGGTATTGATCCCGATGCCCATTTCCAACTTCGGCAGGCCCCAGGCTTCAATCTGCACATTGATTTCCGCCATCGCCAACTGCATCGCAAGGGCGCAGGCGATCGCCCGCCGTGCATCGTCCTCCCGCTCCGTCGGCGCACCGAACAGCACCAAAATCCCATCCCCCATAAATTCATCAATCGTGCCTTGATATTGGGTGATGATGTCCGCCATATAACTCAGGTAGAAGTTGAGAATCTTCACCACTTCTTCCGGGGGGAGCCGTTCCGATAATGCCGTAAAACCCCGTAAATCCGACGTGAGGATCGTAATCTTGCGCCGTTCGCCCCCCATTTTCAGCCCTTCGGGGTTTTCCAGCAGCGTTGACACCACCTCGGCGGTGAGGTAGCGGCCAAAGGTGCGCCGAATATCCCCCGCCGTCCGTGCCACATAGGCTGTAATCCCCACCGTCGCCGCCATGAAACCCAGCAACGGCGGCACAACGGGAATCCACCAAGATTGCATCAACGCCCCATAACTACTGCCGATCAACAGCACCGCCGCCCCGCCTTGAATGGATGCGACTTTCAAAATGCCGATGCGATTTTTTTCCACATGGCGCAATGACCAGGCCGCGATCGCGCCGGTACTCGTCCAGAGGATGATCCAGAGGATTTCGAGGGGTTCGGGCCAGGTGCGGATTAAGGCGCGATCGTTCAGCACCGCGCTGAGGAGTTGGCTCGTCATTTGGGCGTGAACTTCCACCCCCGGCATCAGTTCCGGGGAGGCGAGTAAATGGTTACCGTAGGGGGTCATGAATTGATCGCGGGCCGTCGCGCCCACAGCCCCAACGAGGATGATCCGATCCGTGGCCCAGCCATCGGGTAAGTTCCCCTCTAACACAGTGGAAAAGGAAACACGCTCAATGGTTTGCGCCCCGCCTTGGTAGTTGAGCAAAATCTGATAACCGCCGTCATCGGTGCGGATATAGCCGCCATCGTAGCGTTGGAAGGGCTTTAAGACGGTTTCGCCAATTTGCCACCAATTGTCTGTATTCGGGGCAATATCGATCAATTTGCCCTCTGCTTCGAGGTAACGTCCGGCGAGGAAAAGGCTCAGGGTAGGGATAATCTCGCCCTCTGGGGTTTGCACATTCACCAAGGCACGACGCACCACCCCATCGGAATCAAGGATCACATCATTGGCGCTCACTTGGCCGCGTTCTTGGAGGGCGGGGGGAGGATCGACGGTTTCGAGTTCGCTATCCCCGGCGACTTTTTGAATGCCGATCAGGTTGGGGGTGGTTTCAAAGATTGCGATGAGGTCTTCGGAGCCGGGATCGATGGGTTGATCGCGATAGTCATCGAGGCCAATGACGCGGGGATTTTGTTGGCGGAGTTCGCGGATCACTTCGGCATAATACCCGTCGGGAATGACCACTTTGCCGAGGTTGCGATAGTCGTCTTCGGTCATGCCGACGATCGCAATCCGAGCATCGGGGGGTTCCGTGGGCCGTAGCCGCAAAAATTGGTCATATACCGCCAACTCCCACCCCTGGAGCAGGCCCGCCCACCGCACGAGAATCACCAACAGTGACGCAGAGGGGGCGGCGACGACAACCCCGCGCCAATGCCAGAGGGTTTGTTTAAGCTGATTCCACATGATTCGGCGGCTGAAGGGTGTTATTGATCAAAACAAGGGATGGCGCGATCGCACCCTCCCCATCGTAAGTCTTAACGCCATCGAAAACGTCCCCGTTTCCCAGCCTAGGCCTCAGGGTCAGATTCGATAAAACATTGCGGGTCCCAATTGGCATCGGCCTGGGGCGAATTCGGATTCACCTCATCCTCCGCAAAGGGTACATCAGCTAAACAGCCCAGTTCCTGCGACGCTAAAAACTCCACCCAGTCACTACGATCGAACTGGCGCAACTGAGCTGAAAACTGTAACGCTTCGTTCCAATAGGCTTGGTTCGCGTAGGCGGTGGCCTGTTGTTTCAGTTCACCAGCATTCAAGGTGGTGGGGTCGGGAATTGTTGCACCAGCGGTACAACCGAGGGGGCTGCCGTCTTCAAGACTGCACGAAATCAAGCCGCTAATCACTTCTTCATTGCCAACGCTGTTTTCACAGAGCATCGCCAGCGTCCATTCGTACACGGCCCCGGCTTCGAGGTTGACCCCTTCGAGGCGATAGTTGACGATGCGCGGGCCGGTGGTGGTGCTTTCGGGGGCGGGCAAAATGTTCGCGTACACTTCTTCGTAGCGGTAGCGGGTGCGGCCGGTGGGGTTGGCGATGGGGGTGCGTTTTTGGACGACGATTTCCACGCCGGACGAACTGTTGCGAGGCATATAGATCGTCAGGGTGGGGTCAGGGTTGAGGCTGGTGCCGATGTTGCTGATCGGCATCAGGGCCGTGAGCGGGGTGAGGGGGTCAAGTTCGCCGTCGCCGTTGAGGTCGGCTAGTTTGGCCACACAGGCTTCGGAGCCGCGCTTGGGCGCTCCCCCGGCGGTGCGTTGGGGTGCGCCGCTGCCGGAGGGGGTGGAGGAGGGGAAGCCCAAACTGAGCAGCAGCGGGTCGAGGGGATTGGCTTGGGCGGGGAGGATGAAACTGGGAAGGCTGAGGCTTAGGAGGGTGGGGGCGATCGCAAGCCAGCGCAGTGGAGTTTTAAAAGCCATGATTCTCACCGTAGGGCAGAGTGTGAATGTAATGTCATCGTTCGTTTTAAGGATAACCTTTGGTTTTTGTGAATCCAGGGTGATCGGGGACAATTTCAAACAGTGAACCCTCTGGATTCTGGATGGGTTGCGATCGCACCCCTCAGCGTTAGGATTGTCCCTCAGCAAGCTGCCGTAAGACTTCAATCGGCAAGCGATCGCAGTCTTGAATAAACGCAACCTCATAGACGCTCTGGCCAATCATTTGTTGCTCTGGCGGTAATAAGATTGATAACTCATGCCCGATCGCGGCGAATCGGGGTGTGATCTCCGCCAGCCACGCGCTGAGGCTGGGAGCCGCATCGGTCAGGTCAAAGGAGAGGTGATAGTAGCCCACATAATGCTCGTCCCCAAAGGCATCGGGGGCGGGCTGGGGTTCGGGGATTTGGATCAGTTCGAGCCGCCCCTGTTGCCCCGTCAGCCAACAGGCGAGGGTGTAGCCCGTGGTGAAGCGATCGCTCACCGTAAACCCCAGAATTTCGTAGAATGCGATCGCCCGATGAATATCCGCCGTGCGAATTGAAACATGGTGTAGCATTGAAACCTCCTCACCCGCTCATTGTGCCAGTCACCACACCTATGCTAATTGCTCACACCCCTCGCCTGTGTTTACGCCGCTTTCGCTCGGAGGATCTTGACTCCTTGGCGTTGATCTTGAGTGATCCGGCGGTGATGTATTTTTCCCGCACCCGTCAACCCCTCAGCCGCGCCGAAGCCGCTGACTTGATCCACCACCAGAGCCGCCTAAATCATCCCAATGGACTCTATGCCGTCACGGCCCAGGCTTCGGGCGAATTACTCGGCTATTGTGGCCTGATTCATCAACAGATCGACGGCCACACCGAGATCGAAATCGGCTACCGTTTGGGGCGATCGCACTGGGGCCAAGGGTTCGCCACCGAGGCCGCCTGTGCCGTGCGCGACCATGCCGCCCGTCTTGGGATTCCCCGCGTCATTTCCCTCATCGAGGCGGACAATGGGCGATCGCGCCGCGTCGCCGAAAAAGTCGGGATGCAGTGGCAGCGCGAAATTGTGATTGATGCGATCGTCGTGCAGGTCTACCAAAAAGTATTGCATTGATCCACCTATGGCGAATTACGAAACGATGAGAACACCACCTCTCCATTATCTTAAATGTGCAAAGAAGACTCCCACTATAAAGCGAGTCCGAGTAGAGTTACCGAAGGTAACGGCGGACATGCCTTTTAGTGGCGAGATGAATTTGCACCAACAAACAAATCGAGCGACAGCGAGTCCTTTAATTGAATTTTTGCCATTTTGTATGATAGTTTGATATGCTATTCCTGGGGAAGATTAAAACTTCAAACTCAAAATACAGTCGGTAGCTGAAAAGTTTGGCTGTATCGTTTTAGCAGTTAACCCTAAATATACATCCCAAACTTGCTCAAATTGTAGTCATGTTGACTCCGCTAGTCGGAATCCAGAAAAGTTTGTTTGGACTCA